>NZ_JBHYCW010000048.1:0-12985 GCF_051861365.1 Sediminibacterium sp.
TTTATCATAATTCAAAGGGATATATATATCTTATTAGCCTTTTAATGAGGCTATCAGATTTATTAGACGGTTATCATCCAATGATAGCTAGACTGTTCAATGCTGCTTTGCTTGGCGGTTGTTCTGTTGTAACTTATTCCATAGCTAAAAAGATCTTATTAACGCCCAAGCAGGCTTTTAATAGTGCTATAGTTACCGGATTATTTCCAATTATGATTTTTGTTGGAGTTCAGTCTCTTCGAGATATTCCGATAGCTTTTATCATGCTCGTATCAGTTCATTTTTCGATCAGTCTTATAAAAAGTAAGTCTTTCTTTAGAAGTCTTTTTTTGATATTATTATTTATACCACTTGTTCTGATTATAGTTGAATTTCGGTTAACCAATGCGATCAATATTGGTATTGTGTTTTTTGTAGCAGTTTCGGTAAAGATGTTTTCAATCAGGAAGGTCTCAAATTTGCAAATTCTTTTTGCATTAACATGTCTTTTTGGGGTATATAATTTTTTACTCCGTTATGATCTTCCATTATTTATTGATTTGATAGGGAAGCTCGATTCTTCGCAATCTGCACTTTCGGAAGGTTTAGACCGTGCGGGAGAAGGGGGGCTTTCATTAATTTTGTTCAATCTTCCAGTACCCTTAAATTATTTCGGTTCTCTGTTTTATTCTTTTATCACTCCATTGCCAATAATATATCCCAATAATATCGACTGGAATTTCCTTTCCTTTGGTACTATTTATCAGTTTGTTTTTATTCCTTTTATTTTTATTGGCTTGAAAAATACATGGAGATCAGGATTAATGTTACCCTTGCTGGCAATGTTTCTTATTTGTTTTGGCGGTTATGTTTTTGGATCGTTTACATTCAGGCATATTACATATATAGTACCTTTCGCTGCTATCTATGGTGTCATAGGTTATGAGAAGTATAAAAAACAGCGTTGGGTAGTTTGGCCGAGTATGTTGGGAATATTAGTTTTCCTGATATTCTCATACTATGTTATAAAGTTATAGTCATCTAATTTATCATTTTTATTTCTTTTATGAATAATGTATCGGAGGTAGCTGGTAAGCTGCCTAAAATATTTATTGCAGTAGCTGTTTATAATAGAATCAAAACATCTATACCATTCGTTCAAAGGCTTATGCGGCAGTCTTATGATAATTTTAAACTTATCATTGTTGATGATATGTCTAACGACGGAACTTATGAAAAATTAATTCAGATAGGTAATGGTTCGGATAAGGTGACAGTATTAAGAACAGAGGGGAACGAGTGGTGGGGTGGATGTATGTTTAGGGCAGTTAATTATGTATTAGATTACTGTAACCCATCTGATTACGATTCCATCTTATTCATGAACGATGATGTAGACTTTGAAAGCGATATGCTGGAACGTTTCATAAAGGCACAAACACAATGGCCAGATTCAGTATTGGCAGGGCTGCCAGTATCTGAAGGCAGAATTCACGGCCCAGGCTCAAATATGCGCTGCTGGCCCCTAGCGCTTACATCGCGCCCTCATTCAGGTAAACTAGTTTCAGATACGACGGTTCCTGATGTGATTCCTATAGAATTTCAGTTTGGTCATGGAACTTTATATCCAGTAAAAATCATTAGAAATATTGGCAATATTGCCAAGGAAAAGTTGCCGCATTATCATGGGGATGGGGAGTTTTCTTATCGTGCTGTTAAAGCTGGATATAGATCGTTCGTTGTTAAGAATATTCCCCTTTACTGTGATACAAAAAGTACAGGTCTGTTTAATTCAATGAATAGTTCACAACGTTTTCGTGATATTCTTCCTTCTTTATTTGAATTTAAATCTATCAATAACATTAAGCATCGATGGCATTTTGCTCAATTAACTGCACCGCTTATATTGCGTATCCCATATTTTTGTAGCCAGACTATCAAGTCAATATTAAGGTCTGTATATATAGTAATCAAGAACAAATAATTGTATAGGTAATAACCAAGACAAGATCTTCATGAAAATTTTATGTTTTATCGGAGGGTATGGATTAGCTTATGACGAACGTCAGCGCAAAGAAGCCATTGAGCTGCAGATGTTAGGTTGTGAAGTAGAGATCATTGTTGCAGAACCATCAAATAATGCTGAGAAAGGAAAGACCTCTTATGGTATTGACTTTCAGAGTATATCATTATTTACACGTAAGTATTTGCCAAAAAAACGCTTTCTTATTGTGAAAGCGATAGAAATGCATCTTAGATTGTTTTTTATTTTTATAACTAAAAAGTGGGACGTTCTTTGGGTTCATGATCATGATATGGCACCGCTCCTTTTGTATGGATGGTTCTCTCGTCTTCTTTTTCAAAAAAAAAAAATTGTTTGGGATCAACATGAGTTAGGTCCAGAAAAGTTTTTTACCAAAGCTTTGTATCACACATTGTTAGGAATTCCTGATATAATTATCCATGCAAATCATGAACGAGCAGACCTTCTGAAACAATACGTACCTAAAAAAATATCTGCTAAATTTCGGATTATTGAAAATTTTCCTGAGCATGAATTTATTCAGGCTTCAGCAAATAGAATCAATCCTGATTTTAAATCTTGGCTCAATGGATCTCGTTATGTATTATTTCAAGGGATAGCAGCACACCACCGTAAAGTAATGGAGTCTATTCAAGCTATCCATTTTTTTGATGATATTAAATTGCTTATTCTTGGACCCTGTAATGAAGAAACAAAAGTGGAAATTGAGAAAAGATGGCCGAATTACAAACAGAAAGTATTTATAACAGGATGGGTTAACCCCGATATGTTTTTAGAATATATGGACCAATCAATAGCTAGTTTGGTATTCTATGAAAATTTGGATCTCAATCATTGGCTTTGTGCGCCCAACCGTTTTTACAATGCCTTGTTAAGGGGAATTCCAATAATAAGTGGGGCAAATCCGACTATGGCAAATATCGTTACTAAATACAATTGCGGGATAGTTTGTCAGGAGAATGGGAATAATCCCAATGAGATTTATGTAGCGATAAAGCATATAATGAGTTCATTGGATTTATATCGAAGCAATTGCCTTCGTATACGAGAACAGTATACTTGGGAAAGTCAAAAAGAAGTTTTCAAGACAATTATTAATAAAGCCTAACTAAAATAAATCATGAGTAAAATAATTAATCTCGAGCATCGTTTAAATGACTTCGTATTGAAAAGTCGGCTTCCCTTAGCAATAAAGAGGCTATATGGACTAATGCGAAATCATTTTGGAAGAACCCTTTATAGGTCTCAATTTCTCCCGCTTAAGTCATCTCCTAGTTATATAATATCTACCGCTCTTGAGAAAGGTGATCAGTTTATGGATATTGGTGCGGAAGAAGGACATATGATGGCTTTGGCGAGTGTGGCTGTAGGTAAACAAGGACGAGTGTTCGCATTTGAACCTAGGCAAGTTGCTGTTGATCATCTCAAAGTCATGATATCTGATTACGGGTTAAACAATGTGACTTTATATCAAAGTCTTTTAGGCACCACCATTGGAGAAGTAGAGATGTTTGAAAATTTTGAAAATCCTTCATCCTCCTCGTTGTATAGTGAATGGGGCGGTGGGCAATCACGTACATATCCGATGACCACGCTTGACGCTTGGGCAGAAACGAATCAGGTTTTTAAAACGGATTTACTCAAAATGGATGTGGAAGGGGCTGAGATGCAAGTACTCGAGGGCGGCAAAATGTTTTTGAAGCAAACACAGCCTATCTTAATTCTTGAAATTAGAGATCAGGACATCCGTTTGCAGAAATTTGGTTATGATGCAGATGACGTGTTGAAACTTCTTCGATCTGTTGGATATAGTAATTTCTTCTCATTAAGATCAACTGGATTAGCCGCTATAGAGAAAAGATCAGATATATTAGAATCTGATCATGATATGTTAGCAGTGTGTACAAATGAAGCCGCTCTTAGAAAGTTAAAGAAACTAGGCGTGATACATTTATAAAATTTATTTACAAATATTATGTGTGGAATAGCAGGAGGCGTTGGGATTAATGATCCACAAATAGATAAAGTTAAATTAAGTATTTCGCATCGCGGTCCTGATTCTAATGGAAGTTTTTGTGAAGACGAACTTTTTTTGGTACACACTCGACTCGCAATACAAGATTTGTCAGATCAGGCAAACCAACCTATGTTTTCAGAAGATGGGCAGTACGTAATTGTATTCAACGGCGAGATCTATAATCATCAGGACATCCGAAAAAGAATTGGCACAGGGGCGTCTTTCAGATCTACTGGCGATACTGAAACCGTTCTTATGTCTTATATTCATTTTGGTGAACATTGCTTGAATATGCTCAATGGCATTTTTGCAATGGCAATATATGATAGACAAAAAAGAGAGCTTTTTATTGCCAGAGATCAGTTCGGTGTCAAACCTCTATACATCTATTTTGATGATAGAGATAAATTGATGTTTTCTTCAGAAATAAAAACGTTTCTGGATTTTGATATATCTACTACTTTAAGTGCTGAAGCTTTAGCAAATTATCTTACTTACCTATGGTCACCTGGAACACTAACGCCATTTAAAAACGTCACAAAACTTTTACCTGGGCATTATTTGAGAATTGACGTTGGAAAAAAAATTTCAGTCAATCCTGTTAAGTATTATCAACTTGATTTTAATGGAATTTATTCTGATCAATCAGAAGATGAGTTGGTAGATGAGTTGGAAAAGAAACTTTTGAAAGCTGTAGAAAGACAAATGCTTTCAGACGTACCTGTCGGGTTCTTTTTATCGGGAGGACTGGATTCAAGTTTGCTGGTTGCAATGGCTAGAAAGCTTTATCCCTCTATGATATTACCTTGCTTTACGATTGACACTTCTGATTTGAGCAGAAATGAAGGTTTTGCAGACGACTTACATTATGCTAAAATAGTAGCAAAACATCTAAATGTTGATCTTCATGTTGTAAGGGCAGAAGTAGATATTGTCCAGGATTTTGACAAAATGATATGGCATTTGGATGAGCCGCAAGCAGATGCAGCCCCTTTGAATGTTTTTAACATAAGCAGTTTCGCTCGTAATTGTGGTATTAAGGTCTTGATTGGAGGTGCAGCTGGGGATGATCTTTTTTCAGGATATAGACGACATCAAGCCTTAAAGTATGAGACTTACTTTAAATGTATTCCGTTATTTATTGGAAAGCTGATAAAAGGCTTTGCAAACATTTTACCTGTAGATAAAACTCTTT
Source organism: Sediminibacterium sp. (assembly GCF_051861365.1). Lineage (NCBI taxonomy): Bacteria > Pseudomonadati > Bacteroidota > Chitinophagia > Chitinophagales > Chitinophagaceae > Sediminibacterium > Sediminibacterium sp. Next base: position 5,236 of record NZ_JBHYCW010000048.1, read on the forward strand.
TTCGAAGAATACGGAAAATAACACAGTACCTAGATAAAAATTCTGAAGAGAGATTGGCAGGTTATTTTAGCTGGCTTGATGAAGATGTTATGAAGTCATTGTTTACGGAACAATTTCAACAACAACTTTCAGGTTATTCTCCTTTATCTTTTCTAATAGCTTTGAATAAGGATATCCCGAAAGAGAGTAGCTTGTTAAATAAGATGTTGTATTGGGAGATGAAAAGTTTTTTAGTAGACCATAATCTTAATTATACGGATAAATTATCTATGGCAGTTGGTGTAGAAGCCCGAGTTCCATATTTGGATAAGGAATTGGTTGAATTCGCTATCAAAATACCACCTTCGCTTAAATTGAGAGATAATGAAACCAAATATATTTTAAAGAAGGTTGCTGAAAGATATTTACCTAAAGATGTGATATATCGTCCCAAAACGGGTTTCGGTGCTCCAGTTAGGAAATGGATAACTGAAGATCTCAAGAAAACAATTGATGAGAAACTATCGGAGATTCAAATAAGGAAACGAGGACTTTTCAATTACAATGCTGTACAAAAATTAATTAAAGATAATCAAGCGGGAAAAGTTGATGCATCCTATATTATATGGGGTTTATTGGCTATTGAAAGCTGGATGACTCAGTTTGTTGATAATAGAGAATAATATGATAAATAAAGATTAAAGTCCTATTCATCCATGAAGCAAATTATACAAGATATAAAAAATGGTAATACACTATTGGAAGAAATCCCAGTTCCTCTAGTAAAAAAAGGACATGTCTTAATTAAGACACACCGCAGTCTTGTCAGTTTAGGAACAGAAAAAATGCTTGTTGAATTTGGTAAGAGCAATTTGATTGCTAAAGCCCGGCAACAGCCAGAAAAAGTAAAACAAGTATTGGACAAAATTAAAACTGAGGGATTATTACCAACCCTCCAAGCTGTTTTCAACAAACTTGATGAACCGCTTCCTTTAGGTTATTGCAATGCTGGTGAAGTAATAGCAGTTGGACCAGATGTAGTAGGTTTATCAATCGGAGATAGGGTAGCCAGTAATGGGGGCCATGCGGAAATTGTTTGCGTACCTCGAAATCTGGTGGTGAAAATTCCTGATAATGTAAGTTATGAGGAGGCGACTTTTACTGTAATTGGTGCTATCGGATTGCAAGGGATACGTCTGGCTGATCCATCTATTGGCGAAACTGTAGTTGTGATTGGTCTGGGTCTTATTGGGTTGATTACTGGAGAATTACTTTTAGCAAATGGCTGTAACGTTATTGGTTTTGATTTTGATTCAAAAAAGGTAGCAATCGCAAACGAAAAAGGAATACAAGCATACGAGGCTTCAGGTTCGGATGTGGTTAGGATAGTAGAATCACTTACTGAAAACATTGGAGCTGATGCAGTCATTATAACAGCTTCTACCAAAAGTAATGATGTAATTAGCCAAGCAGCACAGATGAGTAGGAAGAAGGGACGTATCATTTTGGTGGGAGTAATAGGTCTTGATATCCAGCGGGCGGATTTTTTCAAGAAAGAGTTGAGTTTTCAGGTATCATGTTCATACGGGCCCGGCAGATATGATGATGACTATGAGCAAAGGGGGATAGATTACCCTGTTGGGTATGTAAGATGGACAGAAAATAGAAATTTTCAGACTATATTAAATGCTATTTCCAAAGGGCAGTTGAAGGTTACTCCCCTAATTACAGAACGGGTAGCTTTACAAGATTACCTTTCTATTTATAATAACTTAGGCGGTAGTTCTATTGCTTCTATACTTGAATATCCGGTAGCCGATATCAAAATGGAAGTAACTGTACAGGTAAAACCGGTATCTAACAAACCTTCTAAAGGTGTCATTGGAATTATTGGCTCAGGAAATTTTACCAAAATGACCCTACTCCCTGCCTTGAAAAACTCAGGAGCACATTATAAATACATTTCAAGTGCAGGCGGCCTTACAGCTAAATCTTTAGCTAATAAATATGGATTTGAATTCAGTACCACCGATTACCAGCAGATATTATTAGATGATGAAGTGGATCTTGTGATAATAACTACTAGGCATGATTTACATGCTAAGATGACAACTGAAGTGCTAAGGGCAGGGAAGCACGTATTTGTGGAAAAACCGCTTGCGTTAAATAAGGAAGAGTTGTCTTCTATTATTAATAGTTATCATGAAATGAATGATAGTGTTAGTTTGAATGTCGGTTTTAACAGACGTTTTGCTCCAGTATCAAGAAAAGCTAAGGAATTGGTAAGTAAATCTGTTTCACCTATGAATATTATAGCCACTATGAATGCTGGCTTTATTCCTGCTGATGTCTGGGTGCACAATATGAAAATTGGAGGAGGGCGTATTATTGGGGAAGCATGTCATTTTATAGATTTAATGATCTATCTAACAGGGGCCTTGGTTACAGAAGTACATATGAGTTCTTTGGGTGTTCATTACGAAGACAACACTGATAATGCTATCATCACGCTAAAGTTTTCGGATGGTTCTCAAGGGGTGATTAATTATTTCTCGAACGGTAGCAAGGCATATGCCAAGGAGCGAGTAGAAATTTATCAGGATAACAGAACATTATTGATTGACAATTTTAAATCCCTTACTGGCTTTGGTTTTAAGGGATTTAATCGACTACGAACCAGTCTCGATAAAGGGCATTCGTATCAATTTCAGCAACTCATTGAAGCTGTCAAGAAAGGAACAGGACAGCTTATTCCTATTAAGGAACTAGAGAATAGTAGTAGTGCGAGTTTTGCTGCGATAGAAAGTTTACAAACCAAAACAAGAGTTTTTATTTAAGCGATATGAAAATAACAATAATAGCTGGGGCTCGTCCAAACTTCATCAAAATAGCACCCATAATTGATGCAGTCACTAACAGTGGCAAAGCAGGTGAAAATATATCATACAGACTTGTGCATACAGGACAGCATTATGATAAAAATATGAGCGACAGTTTTTTTCAGCAATTAGGAATACCTTCTCCTGATGTAAATCTGGAATGTGGAGGTGGAACACAGGCTGAGCAAACAGCTAATATTATGGTAAAATTCGAGCGAGAATTGCTAGATAATCCTGCAGATTTGGTCGTGGTTGTAGGAGATGTAACTTCTACAATGGCATGTACAATCGTAGCTAAAAAGCTCAATACTAAGGTTGCTCACGTAGAAGCGGGTATAAGAAGTGGAGATATGACAATGCCCGAGGAAATTAATCGTATTGTGACTGATTCTTTATCAGATTACTTCTTTACAACCTCCCGTAAAGCAAGTGAGAATCTGATTAAACAGGGAATAGATGGCGAAAGAATTTTTTTTGTAGGAAATACGATGATCGATACACTTATGAAGCAAAAATCTAGATTTATTAAACCGGAGATATGGAATCATATTGGATTGGAAGAGAAAAACTATATAGTTCTGACTTTGCACAGGCCTGCTAATGTTGATGGAGAATACAAACTAAAAGAATTGCTAGAGGAAATTGTAAAACAATCCAGAGGCCTCAATATTGTATTCCCAGTTCATCCACGGACAGCAAAAAAATTAACTGAAATTGGTTTTAAGAGTCCGAAAATGAGTTTCGTTGAACCACTTAGTTATTTAGAATTTAATTATCTCGTCGAAAGGGCAAAATGTGTTATTACGGATAGTGGAGGTATTACAGAAGAGACTACTGTTCTGGGTGTTCCATGTATTACTCTAAGGGATAGCACGGAACGTCCTGAGACTGTGACGGTTGGTACGAACGAGTTAATCGGCATAAACCCCGCTGCATTGGCTCCATATATGAATATGTTATTTTCTGGTAATTGGAAAAAAGGGAATATACCTGAACTCTGGGATGGACAAACTTCCACTCGAATTATTGATATTTTAAATAATCTATACGCTTGATGCGCAGGTTCTCCATGCTACTGCAAATAACCGCCAACATGGGGTTGAGATATGTGTGTTATCGGTTATTGCATTTGATCAAAACTAAAGTTGGATGGTATGTATTGGTTTTCCCTAAAACTATAAAGACCAAGGTATTTATTAGTTACTCACAATGGCTTGAACAAAAGAAAGAATACTTTTTCGACAATCGCAGCGGTAATCAAATAGATTCATTGCTAACTGATGAAGAGAAGCGAAAAATCTCAGAATCTGCGTCAAAGATTAAAGACGGGGTCTTTCTCTTCTTTAATTCACAAGAGTTTTCACTTGGGGGTAATTATAACTGGATTACGAATCCACTCAATGGGTATACATATCCATCAAATTTACATTGGAGCAAGATCAATGATTACAATGATCAATCAGGTGATATTAAGTTTGTTTGGGAAAAATCCAGATTCAGTTTTTTATATTCTTTGATAAGAGATGAAGAGATTAATGGAAGCGAGCACAGAGAATTTATTCTATCGCAAATTTCTGAATGGATAGATGCCAATCCTGTTAATCAGGGTCCTAACTGGAAGTGTAGTCAGGAAATATCCATTAGGGTATTGAATTGGATATTCGCCATTTACTATTATTCTGATAAAGGGGTGATCGATGAAAAATTGTGGCAAAATTTTTTAAACTCTATTTATCAGCAAATGTGTCATGTTCGAGGACACATCAATTTTTCCAGGATAGCAGTACGAAATAATCATGCAATCACAGAAACCCTAACTTTATATATAGTTGGCTTATTATTTCCTTGGATGGATAAAAATGGCGAATGGAAAAAGAAGGGTAAAAAATGGTTTGAGCAGGAAGTTTCCTATCAAATTTATCCTGATGGCACTTTCCTTCAATTCAGCATGAATTATCATAGAGTAGTAATTCAATTATTAACTAAGGCGATAATACTCGCAGAGTTGAATAATGAGTCTTTTGACAATATTGTATATGAGCGTGCACATTGTTCAGTGAATTTCTTATATCAGTGCCAAAGTTTAGAAAATGGTTATCTACCCAATTATGGAGCAAATGACGGGGCATTGTTCTTCCCTTTGAATAGTTGTAATTATAGAGATTTTCGACCACAGTTGAATGCACTTCATTATGTGTTGACGGGAATGCATTTATATCCAAATGGTGCATGGATTGAAGATACAAAATGGCTACTCGGAAATAGTAGATTTAAAACTCGATGTCTTCATCCAGTTAAGCAACAATCAGGACTGGTAAGTTTTGATAAAGGGGGATATTATTTGATTCGTGATAGTAAAGGGCTAACATTTTTGAGAGCGGGATCACATAAGGATAGACCTTCTCAAGCAGATAACTTGCATCTTGATATATGGGAGGAAGGTAAAAATATACTTATAGATGGAGGCTCATATAAATACAATGATCCTGATAAGGAAATGGTAAGGTATTTCATCGGAACACAGTCACACAATACGGTAATGCTCGGTAATCATGATCAAATGTTGAAGGGAGGTCGTTTTGTTTGGTTTTATTGGACTCAGGTCGAAGATATTAAACTTGACGAGAATGAGTCTTATTACATAATTGATGCAACAATTAGTGCATTTCGACATTTAGATAAAGATTGTAGACATCGGCGTATTGTTAAGAAACAAAAGAACCGTAGCGTATGGATTATAGAAGATTTTATTTACTCCAATACGAATCATACTATCCAACAAATATGGCATACAATGCCAGAGAATAAGAATTGTTTGACTTTTGTACCTGATGTAGCTTATGATACCTCTTTAAGCAAAAAGGAAACAAAAGCTTGGCATAGTCCTCTTTATGGTCTTAAAGAATCATCCGAACAAATCGTCTTTTCAACGAATACTAAACAGCTTAGAACAACCATTTCATTTATAAATCAATAATGCGGATACTATTAATTCATCAATACTTTCTTGAACAAAATGATGGTGGTGGATCAAGGTGGAATGAAATGTCTAGAATGTGGGCTCTAGATGGTCATGAGGTCACAGTTTTGGCAGGGATGGTTCATTACACAACAGGCGTTAAATCTGAAAGGTATAAGGGGAAATATGTATTTGTGGACAGGTATCCTGAAGGAAATATAAGGGTCGTCAGATCGCATGTAAGTGAGTCTTATAATACTAGTTTTATAGGTAGATTATGGGGTTATTTCTCATTTGTCTTTAGTAGTTTGTATGCTGGAATCTTTTACGCAAGAGAAAAGTATGATGTGATCATAGTAACTTCTCCTCCTTTATTTGTAGGAATTACTGCGTATTTATTGTCTAAGCTAAAAAGAGTGCCATTCGTTTTTGAAGTACGAGATTTATGGCCAGAGTCGGCCATTGATACAGGTGTTGTTAAGAGTAATTTAATTATCAAAATGGCCTATTGGTTTGAATCTTTTATTTACAAAAAAGCCCATCTTATTAATGTATTAACTCCAGCGTTTAAAGATGCATTGATCAAGAAAGGCGTTCCAGAGAAAAAGATTATTTTAATACCCAACGCTGGAGATTTTGAATTAGTCAATAAAGTGAGCAAAGAATTTGATGCTATAGCGTTCAGGAATAAACAAAATGTTAGTAAAGATTCATTTGTAATTACCTACGTTGGTGCCCATGGTGTTGCCAATTATTTAGACCAGATTCTTGAAACAGCTGATATTCTTCGTGATAAAAATATAGTTTTCTGGTTAATCGGTGATGGGATGGAGAAAAACCGATTAAAGCTAAAAGCTAATCAAATGGGACTTGAAAATGTGATATTCTTTGATCCCGTACCTAAAGCCGAAGTTTTTAAATATATTCTAGCTTCTGATATGGGGGCTTCTGTTTTAAAAAAAGCCGATGCATTCAAAACTGTATACTCAAATAAGACCTTTGACTACATGAGTTGTAAAAAGCCAATTTTCATGGCAATTGATGGTGTGTCTCGTGCTCTTGTTGAAGAAGCAGATGCTGGGATCTATGTTGAACCTGAAAATGCAAATGACTTTGCAGCAAAAGCGCTTCTTTATCAAAAAAATCCAGATCGTGTTTTTGGTCAAGGAGTAAATGGTTATGATTATGCAATCAATAACTTTGACAGAACAGTTTTGGCTAAAAGATTTATTAATTTCCTTCAAAATATAGACCACATAAATGTATCAAATGATTAAACGAGTCCTTGACTTTTCATTTGCACTCATGATTTTAATATTGACATTCCCTGTGATTATATTGCTGACTATTATATTATTTATACATTTTGGATTCGAGAATCCCTTCTTTACACAAAAGCGACCTGGTAAAAATGCGAATATCTTTACTTTGATTAAGTTTAGGACGATGTCAAGGAAAAAAGATGATAATGGTATTTTATTGCCAGATTATGCGCGTCTAACTAGGTTGGGTAAATTCATTCGAAAAACATCATTAGACGAGTTGCCTCAATTGATAAATGTATTCATGGGAAGCATGAGTTTAGTAGGACCTAGGCCTTTATTACCAGAGTATTTATCTTTATACAATGAACGACAATCCAAGCGCCATAATGTATCACCGGGTATTACAGGGTGGGCGCAAGTAAATGGGCGTAATGCTATTTCTTGGAATGAAAAATTTGAGTTAGATATTTGGTATGTAGAGAACCAATCTTTTTTGCTAGATTGTAAAATATTGTATTTGACTTTATTAAAGCTGTTTCATACAACTGAAGTAAACATGAAGGATCATGTAACAGCTGAACCCTTTAAAGGAAATTTGATTTAGATGTTATTGTATGGTGCAAGTGGGCATGCAAAAGTGATTTGTAGTGCATTGGAAAGTTTATCAA
>NZ_JBHYCW010000049.1:0-4559 GCF_051861365.1 Sediminibacterium sp.
GTGGTAGCACTGCTTTTACAAGTTACTTTATCAGGTTTGGAGTTCCTACTGCTAATCACTTGACACAAAAAAGTAACAAAAAAAGTCAAGGCTTTAGAAAAAAAGCTAAAATTTACTTCATTACGCTACAATGGATGAAGTCTAAATCCCAGCTTTAGTTCATTAATTAAGCGAAGCTGTGCTTCAGCATTTGTGTAAAGCCAGACATCATCCATTGCTTAACGCTTCATTCCGCAAATTTCTTAACCTGCCTAACGGCAGACACGCGCTTTTTTTCTAAGGCCAAAAATCAAAGCAATAGTGATGAGTCTCGTGTTTATTCTATCTAATCTTAAAGATAAATATTTTTTATTTATATAGAAAATATTTATATTGTAACACATCTCCCCATTTTAGATGTACATACGATCGGAGGATTCATGATATCTCCCGAATGCTATCACTAAAAAAAGCGTATGAACCATACATTAAGGGAGCTGAATGTTTTAATACATGAGGGTACACAACAAGACATTACTGAAACAGTCAGGGAACAAAAAAGAAAAGAAGCCACGCTAAAAGCCAGAGAGCTGGAAAAAGATTTTACCGGCGCATTTGTAATGGTGCAATGCAAAAAAGCTTTGCGTAGCATGGTCATCGTTACGGTAAAAATCTTACATATCTGGCTGGAGAAATTATACCGTACCCGTCCACCGGAACAAAAACGCAACCGTACCCATGAACAGTTAGAGATCTGGTGTACCGATACCCTTAATTTTGTACGAAGACATTTTTCTGAGCACTTCAATCCCTATGAACCTATGCCGCGTTCGCTATGGGATCCAATCAAAGAACAGCAGGATGCGTATTGGGAATCTTTGTCTGAGAAGGTATCCGAAGACAGCTCCCCCACTTCACTGATCGCATTATTGCGTACCCTCTATCAAAATCAGTTGCACAGAACAGGTACCCATAGCTATTACCATGCAGAATATTGGACAGAGCTCTTATCCATTTTACCATCCGAGCAAGCGGGTTTGTATGAAGATACCACCACTGCTATGATCTTCACACTCATTCGACGCAATTGTAATCACTCCCTCTTTATTCATTTTTTCATCGAGCGTTGTACCCTGCTACAGACAGCATCTACCAACCCCATTCAACATTGGGTCACTTACCTTCACTGGGTAGACCGTATTCCATTGATCGACCAAATGGGCGCAGAGCCTGCATTACCTTCTATAAAAGACCAATTAAAAGAAGCGATACAGATGGAGTTGATAAGGTGTCAGGAGCTAGAAAAAAACAACACAGCGATAGAGCAATGCGCACAAGATTTATTATTCCATACCACACTTTCTGTTTCACAATTAGCAGCTTTCTTTCGAGTACTGATAGAGGCAAATATTTTAACCACTAACAACCATAAAGAGTTGATGAGAATGGTATCACAAACATTCAGAACCAGCCGAACCACAGCCCCCATATCAGCGCGACATCTCTATGATAAATTCTACTCCCTAGAAGGCCCCGCCCTCGCCATCGTAAGAACACATATCACCACCATGCTACAAAAAATAGCGATCCTCAGTCATTGACATGACCCCATCATAAAACCGTCATGTAGACCGAATCCCGACGCAAGTGGGGAGAGCGGAGACATCTCTCCCCACTGTTAGCAATATTTATCATCACCAACCCTAACAACACCCCGGAGGGGTAAAAGATTGTAGCCCCAAAGCATATAGGAATTCCCCAACCCCGGAGGGGGTTGCACAAAGAATATTTGGGTGCACCATTGAATAGGCGCAATTAAAAAACAAAATCATTCAATCACGCCGAAACGCTTTTCAAAAACTAAACCCGCCGTCTCGTGTTACCCCTCCGGGGTAAATAAAATTTTGGATTTTTTTGGAGCTACAATCTTTTACCCCTCCGGGGTATAAACCCCGATTACCCGATATCCAAAATCAGACATCCGACATCTTACATATAGCTTGCAGCCTGTAACTTGTAGCTTCCTTGTACCCTGTCTCTTGTCCTTTGTCCCTTATGTTTTCTCTATGGTTTGACTATCGTTTCACTATGAAATCACTATCATTCTCTTATGACTCTCTTATCACGCTCGTAACCCCCACGTATCTCTCTCCCGACATCATCGTTTGGTTCTTAGTACCCGGTCAGTCACCTGTCTTAGGAAAATCTTAAGTAACAGCAGAATAACCAATATCGAATATCCAACTTCGAAATTGGATATTGGACATGCTGCTGTTCTTATATTCTTATCGACGCATCTCATTCACTTGCAATACTTTATCAGGGCTGGTACCAGCCCTACCAGCCCTGACCGGGTGATGCAGCCATTAGTTTTGATCTCGTTAACAAACCACCGGTGGCCCGTCTGCAGCGGGAAACAATCACCACCCGAGAAATGAATCACGGGTGAATTTTTTAAAACGTAAAAACAAAACAATGGCAGCAAAACAATTTGGCACCCATCGGTTAAGCGGAACAGTAGGTGATGTTACTTACTCGCATACCAAATCGGGATTTAAAGCCAGACAAAAAAGTAAAATCAATATGGCGGAACGTCAATCCGGACAACAATTCCAGGCATGGCGAGACCACACTTCTGAATTTGGAATCATGACCACAGAAGCCAGGATATTCCGCAATGCATTCACAGACCTCAACTGGAACATCAAGAACAAGTCATTGATTCAGCAAACGGTGAAGTTGATGAATGCAATTCGCAAAACGGATACCACCAATTTACGCGGACAAAGACGCGCAAGCCTTGGCGACCTAAGTATGTTGGTAGGATTTGATTTCACAGGTAGCGGTAGCATTGATACGGCAATCAATGGCGGTTATTCCTCTGCATTCAATCGACTAACAGGAGTTACGGTTGCTACGATACAGCCAATGATTCCCAAACAACGTTTGAATGTACCGGCCAATGCTACTCATTTCATGTTCACACTGGCAGCGGCAGCGTTGAATTTTGAAACAGGAGAAATCAGTAAGGTAATGGTATCCACAGAAAAGTTATTGATTGATAATGAAGTATTACCGGAAACAGTGTTAACAGAAACGCTACCGGCAAACAGTACCGATCCGGTAGTGATAGCACTCAAACTGGAGTACTTCACAGAAATCAATGGTCACTACTATCCCCTCATGAGCGCCGCCTCCATCAACAGCACGGTAATCCGTGTGGATCAGGCGTAAGAGGGTAATAGGTGCTGGGTACTAGGTGCAAGGTATTGGTTGATTTGTTAATAAAAGTAAAGTAGGCATTACAAAGTCCTCATAACCCATCTGGCCATAGGCGAGACCCAAAAAACCAGCACCAAATACCGAGTACCTAGCACCTCAAAAAATCAAAAAATCAAAGATCAAAAAATCAAAGATTTAAATGCACTTAACCATTCACCGCACTTATCACGCGGATGGTACGAATGGTTTGTTGACGATGGGGGCAAATAGTAAACCGCTGTGTTATACGATAGAATTGCCCTGGCGTAATAATGAGCTGAACAGGTCATGTATACCTGAAGGCACGTATGTACTGAAGCGCAGGTATAGTCCGAAGTTTCGCTGGCATATAGAAGTAAAAGATGTGCCGGGAAGGAGTTATATACTCATTCATCCCGCCAACCATGCCGCACGCGAACTAAAAGGATGTATCGCCCCCGTACTACTCCTCACCGGCCCCGGAACCGGCGAGCAAAGCCAACAGGCTTTTGACATGCTGATCAGCAAATTGTTACGAGCCCTACAGAGTCAGGAAACCATTCTGCTGACTGTGATAAGTGGAAGCACAAAATTGTAAATGGAGGGGTGCTGGGTGGGTGCAAGGTACTAGGTGCAAGGTACTGGGTGCAAGGTTTTAGAAAAGTTAATCGCTTTGCGATTAACACCCAGCACTATTTACCTAGCACCTAGCACCTAGTACCTAGTACCCGCTACCCGCTACCCGGCCCCCTCCCAAAATCAAAGACATGAAAAAAATCATCCGACGCGCGCGGTCGCAGACGCCGCCGTTTTTTAGAAAGATCAGGAATGTGGGGTTAGCGCTCACGGCCATTGCAACGGCGATAGCCACGCTACCGGTTGCATTACCGGCCATTGTGGTAACCATCTCCGGCTACGCCGCCGCAGCCGGCGCCACCGCCACCGCCCTCAGCCAACTCACCCTCTACGAAGAGCCCCTGGATTGGCAAGATGAAGAATGATCACTCCCCCGTCTCTTTTGAGACGGGGTTGTTTTTGTGAGGGGTGAATTGTGAATGGTGAATTGTCAATTGTGAATACAGACCGTCATGTTGAGTCCGCCTTGGCGGATCAAACTCCAAAATACCCCGGAGGGGTAAAAGATTGTAGCCACAAAACATAGATGAATTCCCCAACCCCGGAGGGGTTGAACAAAGAATATTTGGGTGTAATATTCAATAGGCAAATGAAAAAAATAACATCATTCCCATCCCACCAAAATGCGTTTCAAAAATCCATCCCGCCGTTCCGTGTTACCCCTCCGGGGTAAATAAACCACACGCACAAACATGTGCTACATT
>NZ_JBHYCW010000049.1:4659-12668 GCF_051861365.1 Sediminibacterium sp.
CGTGTTACCCCTCCGGGGTAAATAAACCACACGCACAAACATGTGCTACATTCTTTTACCCCTCCGGGGTATAAACCCGATTACCCGATAACCCAATACCCCAATCAAAAAATCAAAGATCAAAAAATCAAAGATCAAACCGCTCTATCTTCGCATCATGAACATACGTATCGGCTACGGCATAGATTACCATCAATTGGTAGAAGGAAGAGACTTATTCATTGGTGGCATCAAAATCCCCCACGACAAAGGCGCACTTGGACATAGCGATGCCGATGTACTCCTCCACGCCATCTGCGATGCGCTGCTGGGAGCAGCAGCATTGGGTGATATCGGTGTTCACTTTCCGGATACTGCTAATGAATTCAAGGACATTGACAGTAAGATTCTTCTGGCCAAAACAAAGTCATTGATCGAAGCCGAAGGCTATAAAGTGATCAACATAGACTCCACCCTCTGCCTCGAAGCCCCCAAAATAAAACCCTATGTCCCCCAAATGCAAGAAACCATTGCAGGCATTCTAGGCATTACCATAAAAGATGTTTCTATTAAAGCTACTACTACGGAGAAAATGGGATTTGTAGGAAGGAAGGAAGGACTCGTTGCGCATGCGGTTTGTTTGTTAGCGGGGTACTAGGTACTAGGTGCTAGGTACTGGGTGCTAGCCTGACCTTCGGGGAGACAAAAAACTTGCACCTAGTACCTAGTACCTTGCACCTAGCACCTCCTATTCCTTAGGCTCAAGACTGAAAACAACTCCTATCCTCAAAGTATTCGACAACGGATTACGTGTTACACCACTGCCTGAGGGTACTAGGTATGAGAAGTTGATATCCATAAAGTCGAGTTTAAAACCGGCACCAACACTGAAGTATTTTCTGTTGCCTCGGTTTTTGTTTTCATAGAAATAACCACTTCGGAAAAAGAACTGGTTATTATAACTATACTCAGCTCCAACAGATACTTGTAAAGATTTTCCGAAGCCTGTCCCATCACCAAATGATTTCATCCAGCTATTCACTACACCTGTTGTTCTGTAGTTGGAAAGATTGGTAGAATCCACCGTAAAATTCCCGGTAGCTACGGGTGGTGATGGTACCAGTAGTTTATTCATGTCTAAGGCGAAATTGATCTTATTGTTTTCATCCAAAACTTTGGTGTATGAAACACCAATACCCAGATTAGCAGGAATAAAATCTTTGTTTCTCGCATCATTGGTGTAACCAATCTTACTACCCAAGTTCGACAATACCACACCCCAATTCCACCCATTCCCATCTTCATCCAAACCATTGTGATATACTGATACATCACCGGCAACAGCATTACCTGCCTTATACACCACACCCGTTCCCACATCACCAACTACCAGTCTGGAATTGATATAACGCAAAGCCACACCAATACTCATTTTCTCATTCAGCTTTCTAGAATAGCCCAGATCAAAAGCAAACTCACTGGGACGTACAGAGTTCAATACATTACCGGAAAAGTCGGTGAGCTGAATATTACCCAAACTAAAAAAGCGAAGTGTCGATGAAATTGCCTGCTCATCATCCAGGCGATGATAACCGGCCATACTGGCGAGATATACATCATTCAATCCAAGGTCTTTCAACCAAGGTGTATAGTTGACTGCAATAGCGGAACGTCTGGGCGCAAACATCACTTTGGATAAATTCCAAAAGGGAGCATTCGCTTCCGGAGTGGTGGCAATGGCCACATCACCCATTCCCCCCGCACGTGCATCCGGAGAAATACGCAAAAAAGGAACAGCAGTAGAAACAATATTCACAGAGTCCTGTGCAATAGCACCGACAGACAACAGTAATCCAATAATGGCTGTCAGGGTTTTCTTAGAAGTAAAAAGCATGAAGCAATATATTTAAAAAGGTTGAATGGTTCGTGGTCCATAGTCCATGGTCCATAGTCCATAGTTAGGAAATATTTTTTTCGTTCTCACCCATCGTTGAAATGGTCGATGGTCCATAGTCCATAGTCCATGGTCGATAGTAGAGAAAAAAATCTACCATTTATTATATGTGTACCTCATCCATAGTAAGAAAAATCTTTCCTACTATGGACTATGGACCATGGACTATAAACTAAAGCGTAAAATTCAACCCATAGAGTCAATTAAAGGAGAATAAGTTGTCCGGCGTGAAAAGATTTTTGGGTGCCGGATTGAACAACCATGTTGTAAATATAAACAGCTTTTTGGATTTTTCGCCCTGATTCATCTCTTCCATCCCACTCTATTTCAATATTTCTGGTACCGGCTGTATTCAACTGCTTTGAAATGCGCTTCACCAGTCTGCCGGAAGATTGATAAATATAGATGTCCACTTTCAAATCCGTATTGGGTTGGTTGTGTTCAAAAGAGAAACGGGTTCGATCAAAAAACGGATTGGGGAAGTTCATCACTTTAGACAGTTTCAGCTGCTCTTGCCTCACCACTACATAATCCAATACCCCTTCCGTTGAATTATTCGCACCATCCCAAGCTTTCAACCGCAACTGATGCGCTCCATTGCTTTGTATCGGCAAACGAAACTGAAGACTGCCCGATGACCAACTATCCCTGTCAGCCACAAACAGATCATTCAATACCCGTTGATTCCCAACTTCATTATCGATGATGAGGGTGATATCATGTCCCACCCCATTACCCGAAGTATTGATTCCGGAGCTGTCTGACAATTGCGCAATCAGCAAAGGTGTTTCATGCGTCAGACCTCCATTTTTGAATCGGGTATCATTCAGGAATAGGCGAATCACCGGACCTGTACGATCGGTCAGTAATTGATCACTACCCACGATCACCAAGTTGGTATCAGCACCTGAGGCATCACGAAAGGCATCATAGGCATAGAAACTGATCTTCCCTTTACCCGGTTGAAAACTGACATCTTTTGGTAGAATTACTTCTATGCGGAATCGACCTGTATCTACCGAAAAAACACCTTTGAACAAGATGGCCGACTGTTGTTCAAACCTTGTCACAAAACTGCCCGATTCATTGGCGAGTGTCGAGATACTGCGTGGTTTATCTTGAATGATGGTTTCCATCGTTCCGGTAAAATCACGCAGACGATCACCTGAAGCATCTGTAATTTGTCCTTCGAGGATATAGCGGGTAGATGCTTGCAAAGTATCTCCTGTTACCACCGGTCTACCATTCACTGCTGTCAACTGAACACGATGAGCGGGATAAGATAAACGCATGGCAGGATCACCCAGCAAAACAAATTTTCTTGAATTCAATATTTCGCCCGATTGAATGACTGCCAAATTTTTAGCCCTTCGAAAAGCTTCTCCTAATGACAAATACTGTTGAGTAGAAGGATCGCGTTGAAGGGCTTCTTGAATAAAATATTCATTGATGATACGATTACTCGCAGCCAATACCAATCTGGCTGTCGTCAATAAAGCAATAGCACCAGTGGAATCACCCGATAACATTTGCGCACCCAAGGCATTTTTTGCAGGATCATCAAATGGATAAAAATCACAACTGGCCGTCACCACCAAAGGCAAACGGGATGCGTTTTGTAAACGACCTGCTTCTTCTGTAGTGAAGACCGCTTCATCAGCCAGACGAATATGGTTGCCATGTCCACTGTAGTTCACAATCAACGCACCCTGATTCATTCGATTTACGATGGCTTCATTCACTGCCGGATAACGCGCACCACCACTACCACTTACCAATGGGAAAGCATCGAGGTAAATTTTCTGTGTTTGAAAAATGGTGTTTTTGGTAACAGCAGATACTCCTTCTGCATCATTCAAATGCAAATTTTGATCACGGTCATCTGCTATAAATAGTAATCGATTTCTCCACTCACCAAAACCCGCTGGACGATGGTAACCAATGATCTTATCGACCATGGTATTGGCTTCAGTTAGATTTCTGGCAGGCATTCTTCCAACCGCAATATCCAATGCCTGTTTAGCCGCACCAAGATTGATATCCACCGTATCATTCAACATCCCAAAAAAATCATCAGAAGTATAACTGGAAATGGGATCGAGTGATTGATTGCTTTGATGCGTAGGAATAAACCGATAATTATTCGCTACCCGATTACGCGGATCATAAGAACCACTACCGAATAATAAAAGATATTGTAGCGTGCTGTTGTTTTTATCGTACAGCATTTTCACAAAATTGCGAATAGCCGTAGGATCAGCAATACCTGAACCGAATTCCTGATACACTTGCTCTGTGCTGATTACCGCAACAGTACGCGCATATTGTTGACGATGAAAAGTGGCCAGTCTTTGTGCAGCTGTTACAAAAGAAGGATGTGTAATGATGAGATATTCAGGAACAGATAATCCATGTAAGTTTTGATTGCTAACATTTCCTATCACTGCGGGTGTCAATGCTTCTGCATCCGTAAATGCTACATATTCTCTAAGTCGACCTGCATCTTGATGAAAAATAAAATTGCCTGATGAAAGGTTACGCATGGCAACCGGAACGAATGGAGCTGTGATGTCCCACACTTTTATTCCGGTAGTCGTCCCGGATAATTCAAACCGCGCAACAGCACCATTACTCACAGAAGACCAATCGCGAAACAACAATACCTGATCAGCCGGTTTGATCAATGCTCTTCTTCCAAACAATTCAAATCGATTCAACCAAGATTCAGCACCTGAAGCTGCTGACTGATAATCGAAGCGTATGATGGTAGAAGATTGTGCTGCATTGTAGAGTTGCCCTTGTTCCTGATGCACGGCATATCGATCTAGAAAAGTTCCTGTGACTGAAGGAAAGATCAATGGAGTTGATTGTGTACCGTTGACCGTGGTGAGCATAGAAGCAGAAGCACCTACATTTCTGGAAGCAAAAGAAGCTCTCAGAAGAAAAGGCGTTTGTGTGATGACATTGGGCCAGTTCACCGAAAAAGTTCTGGATAAAGAACCGACAGTAAATTTTTCGCCATACCACTCTTTCCCGGATCCGATCAAATTCACCAAATCATTCTCAACCACCGCACGTTCCTGGAAGGAAGTAACCGTAACAGTTGATACCGGAAGAATATTCTGTTCCTGTATTCTTTTACCGATACCACCAATGGAAATATAGTAAAACGCAGAATCGCTGTACAAATTTTTAATGAATCGAAAACTTTGTTGGGCACTGTCTTTTTGCCAATGACCGCTACCATTGGAATAAAAGAGGAAATAATCGTTGTTGTTGAAAATGCCATCCCCACCATCCACTACTTGAATCGCATTTTCAAAAAGGTCGTCGATATAATCTGCATTGCCTTGTTCGCCTAAAATGGCGCCGCCGTTGCCGTATAAACGAATAGAAGAAGAGGATATCCCCCCTGCCCCTACCCCTGCCCCTAAAGGGGTGAGAGAAGACGCTTCTACCTTGTAGATGCCGGCTTCTTTAACGGCGATTTTTAGCCAGTTGCCGGAAGCAAGTACTGATGATGAAGCATACTGTCGCTGCGAATACCCACTTGCAGTGGTTATCACGAATACGATTCCAAATAGTACGATGCTTCTTATCATAACAAATACAAATATCAGCCCTTTTTCCTCTGCGAAACTCTGTGCCAAACTCTGTGTCACTCTGTGGTAAAAATTAACCCCACAATAAAAACCGTCATGTCGACCGAATCCCGAGCTCCTGATTTATTGGTCGTCATGTTGAGTCCGCCTAGGCGGATCGAAACATCTCCTCACTGTTAGCAACATCACGATTCTCCACCCTATAAAAATTTCCCCATAGTCAGGAGATTCCTCCATCCGCCGCGGCGGATCGGAATGACGATCCATTTTGTTACGTCTCCTGCGCCAAACTCCGTGCAACACGGAGGCGCACAGCGCTGTACAAAAATTTAACAATTTCCCGTAGAACTCCCCCTACATCCTCTAAATAACCGAAAGTCAACCCTTGGTAAATTGAGTAAGTGATGAATAGTGAATGATGAATTGTAATGGTCAACCCCAATAGCCAAAACATTCAATCTCAATTGTCTACCCCCAATCACCCGATAACCTGATCACCCATTACCTAGTACCTAGCACCTTGCACCTAGCACCTAAAACCTCGCACCTAACCCCTTTAAAATTAGCCTTTTACTAACAATAGAATTTCCCGGTTCATTATCGCCATAAACATAAAACTTCTATATTCGCATATACGTAAATTGAGACATTAGCGAAACATCTATACTCCACAAACACGAGAATCACATGCAAGTATTGAAAACAACACGGAATTTGCTCTTGTTGTTGACGTTAACAGGCGCTATGTCATCCTGTAAGATTTTCAAAAAGAAACCTGAGAAATCAACGGTTACCGGATGGAATTACAATGACAAGAATCAGGGTAACTTCAATGTTGCCAAGCCGAAAGATATTAAAGCTGCTCCCGGACTTGTATTCGTACAGGGTGGTACATTTACCATGGGTGCTGCCCAGGAAGATGTGATGGGTGATTGGAACAATATCCCCCGTCGTATTACAGTCAACTCCTTTTTTATTGATAAAACTGAGGTAGCCAACGTTCATTACCGCGAGTACCTCTATTGGCTCACCAACGTATTTGGTGGTGCAGGGATGGATTCCATTGTGGAAGAAGCCAAGCCCGACACCCTTGTATGGCGCAGTGAGCTGGCTTACAATGAGCCTTATGTAGAATATTATTTCCGCCATCCCTCCTACAACTATTATCCGGTGGTAGGTGTGAGCTGGAAGCAAGCTACAGACTTCTGTATCTGGCGTACTGATCGCGTTAACGAACTGACCCTGATGGGTAAAGGTTATTTGGATGCGAGAAACCAGATCAAAAGAGAATTGAACGGTTCCGGACAAGACAACTTCAATACCAAAGCCTATCTGATGGATGAGTACCAGGCTACTCCCGGCAGAACAGCTACTTCTAAAAAGAATCCATTAAAAGATGCCAATGGTCGTCCAAGAACCAAAGTGACATTTGAAGATGGTATTCTGTTTGGTGACTATCGTCTACCTACAGAAGCTGAGTGGGAATATGCAGCCTATGGTTATATCGCTGAGAATCCCCAGAAGAAATCAAAAGGATCTAAACGCGGAGAAGAATTGATCGCCAACAAGCAAATCTATTCTTGGAAGAACAATGGTTATGACAATGTTCGTTACACACAGAAAAGTGCTTATCAAGGTGCATTCCTCGCCAACTTTAAAAGAGGTGCCGGTGATAACATGGGTGTGGCAGGCGGACTGAACGATAATGCTGCAATACCTGCAGAAGTAACTTCATTCGTTCCCAATGGCTATGGCCTATACAACATGAGTGGCAACGTGAGTGAGTGGGTGGCAGATGTGTATCGTCCATTGAATTCATTGGATGGTGATGACTTTAATACCTACCGTGGTAACGAATTCCGTAAGATTGATATGAGTGGTGGACAAGGTAACTTGCGTGATGATAAGGGCAGAATCAAAACCGTATTGGAAGAAGATTCTACTTTACGCAACAGAAGAAACTATCAGCGTTCTTATGCAACCAATTATCTCGATGGTGATTCTTCCAGTGCTGTATACTATGGCTATGGTGTTACCTCACTGGTTTCAGATAAGTCACGTGTATACAAGGGTGGTAGTTGGAATGACAGAGCATTCTGGTTAAGTCCGGGCGCACGTCGCTTCCTCGAAGAAGACTTAAGTACCAATACCATCGGTTTCCGTTGTGCAATGAGTCACTATGGTGCCGCCGAAGGAATTTCTCGTAAAGCCAAAACCGGTCAATTCTTCCCCCCTCGCCGCAATAAACGTTAAGAAGGAAAAGGTAAAAATAGAAAGAGCTGTCTCGTAAGGGGCAGCTTTTTTGTTTGGGGTGCTAGGTGCTAGGTACTAGGTACTAGGTACTAGTTTTTTTTGTCTCGCCGAAGGCGAGACTAGTACCTAGTACCTAGTACCTAGCACCTAGTACCTAGTACCTAGCACCTAGTACCTAGTACCTAGTACCTAGCACCTAGTACCTAGTACCTAGTACCTAG
>NZ_JBHYCW010000050.1:0-11748 GCF_051861365.1 Sediminibacterium sp.
TACCCCGCCAACTATCTAATCAGCCGCACACCCATCAATAAGCGCCGAAGCTATAATAATAATATGATGCCACATCATTATGTTACGGGGTATTAATCCAAATTTCTCTGGGCTATTCCCCACTTATAGGAAGGTTGTGTACGTGTTCCGCACCCGTTTGCCGGTCGCCATCAAATGTATTGCTACATTCATGCTGCCCCACGACTTGCATGTATTAAGCCTGCCGCTAGCGTTCATCCTGAGCCAGGATCAAACTCTCCATTGTAAATGTTGTTTGATCTGACTTAATCTCAAATAATCGAAATTAACGTCGGATTTATTGTTAATTGTTTTTGATTGCTGTTAACCTTACAAGTAAACTAATTTGTAATTATGTTTAATTGTGCTGTTGCTTCCAAACTTTCAAAGATCTTTTGGCTTTATTCTTCGCCTTGCTTAGAACGACAAGTGAATGATTTTCAATTTGTCATGCCACCCATTTGATTGGGGTTGCAAAGGTAAGAGCCTTTATTTTCTCAGCCAAAATTATTTGAAGAAATTTCAAACTTTTTTTGCTGTCAAAATCGTTTTAAGAACTACCGTTTTTTTCAAACGGACGGCAAAGATAAGAGGTTAATTTTTACTGCCAAATTTTATTCGAAATTTATTTTCTCGATTCCCTCTTTCCTGCTTCAATGAACTTCCGTTTTTGTTGAACGGGCGGCGAAGATAGGAGTGTATTTTTAATCACCAAATTTTATTTCAAAATTCTTGATTTTTCTTTCGCCATTCACTGTAGCTGCCTTCAAAGAACATCCGCTTTTTTATCAGCGGGGTGCAAAGATAAGCGTGGTTTTCTTCTTACCAAATCTTTTTGAAAAGTATTTTAGATAGATTTGTTAAACCACTTACTGCACAAGCATTTCAAGAGATAAAAAAAATAGAATAAACACTACATTATAAGACCTAGACCGAATATTGACATCATTCATGACTTTCTCTTGATAATGTCTTTTACTATTGAATCAATTGCAACATATCATCAGGATACACTACTGATTCAAGATATAAACCTTTTGCAGGCGTGGTGAAATCAGCATTTGTACAATCTTTGCTTTCTATAACAGCTCTGAATAGCTGCTCCCCATCTTCAGTGGATACTTCCGTTCTTGCAATTCGCACCATGGTTCCTACAATACCCCTGATCATCCCTCTCAAAAATCGATTCGAACGAATCCGATATGTCAAAGCCCCATTGCTACCCTGCTCCCAATAAGATGAGCGAATGTCACATATATAAGTCTTTACCTGACTATTTCGCTTCGAAAATGAGGTGAAATCACTGTATTCCATCAGAATCAACGCCATACGATCCAATAGCTCCTGATTAACCGGATAAGGAAATAACCACCCTCGATTCACCATAAAAGGATCTTTCTGCCTGTAAATCAAATATTTATAGCTTCGTTGAAGCGCATCGAACCTGCAATGAGCATCATCTGCTACCCGATAAATGGAAGTGATCGCTATATCTGAAGGCAATATTGCATTCAGGTTATACTTGTGTTTGGGTATTAATTCCAATGAACTATCAAAATGGAAAAAATTCTGCAGCCCATGTACCCCCGCATCGGTTCTTGAAGAACCTGTTAACGAAAATGGCTGTCTGAACAAGATTTCTAATGCTTTAGTCACCGCTGATTGAATGGTTTCCTGGCCATCCTGAACCTGAAACCCACTATAGTGGGTACCGTCATATGAAAGTTCAAGGAAATAACGCATCAGAATAACTTGGGTCTGGTAAAAGCCAAATAGGTTGCAGTTCGTATCATAGACTGAGGATTATCTTTCAGCTGTTGTCTGATAGATTCTCCGTGTATCCTCGCTTCTCCTTTCGGTTTCAAAGCCGGTACATATAGAATAACCGTATCATTCTTGGGTGAGCCGGAAACCACAAATACCATGTCGATTCCCTCTTCAGAGGCTTTATCATAAATTTTTTTGATCTCCGGTAAGACTTTTAAAAGTTTGGGAGAAGGTGTTACTTCTTTTACCGTAATGGACTCCTTCGAAATCTGTTTTACAGGCTCGGCTGGTATTTCAACCTCCGGCTGTTTTTTTTCTTCTTTTGGCTGAACGTTTACCGAAAGACCTTTGAGCAAGGTAAAATCCACCAAATTGAAAAGGCTCCAGGTATTGTCTAGCTCTTGTTTTAAAGAAAACCCAAGGTCTTTGCCCTCTACCTTCACCATAAATTTTTGCTCTTTGTCACTTTGTGCGAAGCCAATGTTTAACTCGTACTCACCGTTGGTAATTTTGGGGATTAACAGATATCCGCTTGCATTGGAACTCAAATTGGCTCCCATCAGCCGCAGGTAGAAGGGCTGATTATTTTCTGTTTGTATAAATAGGTAGTGTCCTGTTTGACCATTAACCGTAGAAAAAAATATCATCCCCGTAATTAGGCACCAAGTTTTGCAACTAAATGAAGAGAGGTAACGGTTCATGCTATCAAAATTAAGACTTTCCTTGTCTCAGGATGCTTTGGTGCATAACCTTTCTACCACTGATCAAATTCTTAACGATTCACACAAGTTCTGTCTACTATCTTTAAGGCTTCTAAAACTGAAATATGAAACGTTTATTATTGCTTATTGCTTTTCTACCCTTACTTGCGGTAGCACAAACTCTGGGGAATGAAGATTGGAAAAAAGTCTACAGATCTTTCCCCACCAAAATCAACAACCTTGTGCATACTCGTTTGGATGCCAAATTCGATTATGAGAAATCGTATTTGAATGGAAAAGTATGGATTACACTCGAACCTCATTTTTACGCCACCGACTCTCTGCAGTTGGATGCAAAGGGAATGAATATCTACCAAGTTGCTATTGTAAGAGCCGGAAAGAATATCCCATTAAAATATGCGTATGATAGTCTCTTCTTAAATATTCAGCTTGACAAGACTTATAAAAAAGGAGAACGTTATACTGTATACATTGATTACACAGCTAAGCCTAATGAATTCAGAGTCAATGGTAGTGCTGCGATCACCGATGCGAAAGGTTTATATTTCATCAATCCGAAAGGAGAGGAAAAAGATAAACCAACACAAATTTGGACACAGGGTGAAACAGAAGCTACTTCTGTTTGGGTACCTACGATTGATCGTACCAATCAGAAAACAACACAATTATTCAACTTGACCGTTCCTGCTAAATATGTTTCCTTATCCAACGGGAAACTGATTGCGCAGAAAACCAATACTGACGGAACCCGCACAGACACCTGGTCAATGGATCAACCACATGCTCCTTACCTCTTCTTTATGGGTGTTGGAGACTTTGCAGTTGTAAAAGACACCTATAAAGGAAAAGAAGTAAATTATTACGTAGAGAAAGCATATGAAAAAGTTGCACGCAGAATTTTTGGTGATACACCGGAGATGATGGCTTTCTTCTCAAAAAAATTAGGCGTTGAATATCCTTGGGTGAAGTATAGTCAAATGGTGGCCCGTGATTATGTGAGTGGTGCGATGGAAAATACCACGGCTACACTTCATCAAGAAAGTGCGCAACAAGATGCCAGAGAATTAACAGATGGCAATGGATGGGAATCTACCATTGCACATGAATTATTTCACCAATGGTTTGGAGACCTTGTTACGGCTGAAAGCTGGAGTAATCTTACCGTAAATGAAAGCTTTGCTGATTATAGCCAGTTATTATGGTTAGAGCATAAATATGGCAAGGATGAAGCGATGTTTGAAAACTTTAATCAAATGCGTGGTTACATCGGCAGTGGTCAACAATCACGTGATCTGGTTCGCTTTTATTATAAAGATAAAGAAGATATGTTTGATGCAGTTAGTTACAACAAAGGCGGACGCATCTTACATATGTTACGCAATTTGACAGGTGATGATGCATTTTTTGCTTCGCTTAATAAGTACCTGACCACAAATAAGTTCGGTACCGGAAGCGGACATAAACTACGCTTGGCTTTTGAAGAAGTAACCGGTAAAGATTGGAATTGGTTCTTCAATCAATGGTATTTTGGAAATGGACATCCCAGAATTGATATCAGTTATCAGTACAATGCAGAAACGCAATTAGCTTCTGTGATCATTAAGCAAATTCAGGCTGGCGATAAAGTTTTCAAACTTCCTTTTGCTATCGATATCTGGCATGGCAACGAAAAGAAAAGACAGTTGGTTTGGATGGAGAACAAAGCCGATACTTTCAACTTTAAAGTGAAATCTAAGCCAGACCTAATCAATGTGGATGCCGATAAAATATTATTGATAGATAAAAAAGATAATAAAACATTGGCTGAGTTTATTCATCAATTCAAACATGCGGGCAACTATCTGGATCGTCGCGAAGCAGTTGCATTTGCAGGTAACAATACAAAAGATCCTGCAGCAGTTCAATTATTGGTAGATGCCTTAAGTGATCCTTATTTCAGAATTCGCTCTTTAGCCATCACTAATTTAGGTAAAGTAAAACCTGATGATGCCATCATTGCAAAAATTGAAAAGATCGCTAAAAAAGAAAGCAGAAAAATGGTGAAGGCTGAAGCCATTTCTTATTTAGCCAACCTAAAAAATCAAAGCTATAAGTCTTTCTTTAAAGAAGCTACCAGAGACTCTTCTTATACAGTTGCGGGTGCCGCCCTGGAAGCTCTTACTGATCTTGACAGTGTTGAAGCTTTACAAATTACCAAGGAATTAAGCAAAGAACCGGCCAAGGGGCGTTTGAATGAAGCCATTTCCAATGTATTGATTACTTATGGCGATGAGAAAGCATTCAAGGTTGTATCCGAGAGCTATGAAAAAATGCCTTTGTCTTTTCCTAAAGTACAAATGAGTGCTACTTATGCAGCGTTTGCGGCCAAGTTGATGAATATAGATGAGTTTAAAAAAGCAGTAGATGCGATCGTAGAATTCCGTGATCTGATACCTGCATCAGCTAAAGCGCAAACAGATCCTGTAATCAATGGAGCGTTAAAGGAACTAGCACAAAAGAAAGAGAGTGCCGGCGCTACTGAAATGGCAGCTTACGTGAAAAGTAAATTGCCTGCTGATAAAAAATAATCTCTAATCGATTTGAATGAAGAAGGCCGCCCGGGAATATCGGTGCGGCCTTTTAGTTGAAGTTGGATTGGTAAATTTATAAAAACTTTACACTTGTTTTGGTTTCAGTTTTACTGGTCAGCGGCATTTGCTGTCCCATTACTTCCATATTACCTTTAATATCGCCGATAGATATCTCAGAAATCATCAACCCGGTAGCGCGATCATAAATACGTGTTGATTTTACTGTACCTTCTGTTTTCTGCTTGATCTCCATACCATTTTGAGTCATGGTTGAAGAT
The DNA here is from genome assembly GCF_051861365.1 of Sediminibacterium sp. Taxonomy (NCBI): domain Bacteria; kingdom Pseudomonadati; phylum Bacteroidota; class Chitinophagia; order Chitinophagales; family Chitinophagaceae; genus Sediminibacterium; species Sediminibacterium sp. The sequence goes on from NZ_JBHYCW010000050.1 coordinate 5,356, forward strand.
ACTTTAATCGCACTATTTGCTAATACCTGAATTTCTTTATCTGTTACTTTTTCGATAATATTATTTGTTTCAGAGGTACCAGTTTCTGAAGAGTTGTTAGATATCCACGTATACCCTTCTTTGATATCTTCATCTTTTACTAACAAAAATACACGTCCTATATCATTGCCTTCAGAAGCTGCTCCTGGAATCGTTTTAAGTGCTTCTAACATTTCTCCCTGCATGGTTATTTTTCCACCATCGACTGTAATCTGTATTTCTTTACCCAATGATTTAAAAGCCTCCGCTAATGCAGGATTAGATCTTACTGCTTCATCATCTGAATCAATACTTTGTTCTTGTCCCATCATAGCAACATCTGCTGTGATTCTTTTGATGATCATACCCATTGAAAACTTATTCGTTCCCACAGATTTCAATTCATGATCTAGATAGATAGTTGTGGTGTTAGACATTTCCATGTCTTGCCCCATCACAGAAGTAACACTGTTTCCTTTTACTTCTGTAATCACCTGAAACTTTTTGCCGACCGGTAATTTTACCTGTTGTGCTTTTACAGCGATGATACCACCTAGCATCATCGTTGCCATCAAAAATTTTCTCATATTTTTTAGTTTATATTTTACCATCCACCACTGGCACCACCGCCACCGCTGCTACCTCCGCCGAACCCACCAAATCCACCACCACTACCGCCTCCCCAGCCACCGCCACTGCTTCTACGACCACCGCCTAAAACAGATGACCAAAAAATAGCCTCTGCGATATCTCCATATCCTCTTCTGCTCATCATTCCGCCACCTCTTCCTCCACCGCCGCCACCTCGGGCTACAATCATCAGTACCACAAATAATATAATAACAAATGTTAGAATAGATTTACCAGTAGTACCGCCTGATCCTTTGCGTTCACGTTTGACTTTATATTCACCCGCTGCTGCTTTTGCTAAAGCATCAGTTGCTTTATCGATACCGCGATAAAAATTTCCTTCTTTAAAATTAGGCCCAACTTCATTTCTGATAATACTGGATGCCACTACATCCGGTATTACACCCTCTAAACCATACCCTACTTCTATCCTGATTTTTTTGTCTTCAATTGCTGCAATCAGTAATACCCCATTATTGGTTTTTGCATTACCAATCCCCCATTCACGGAATAATTTATTGGCATACTCTTCAATCGGATAACCATCCAATGTAGGAATCAAAACCACGGCTATCTGATTGGATGTACTATCATCCAATGCCACCAGTTTCTGTTCTAGTATCTGTCGCTGTTCAGGAGATAATACATTGGCTGCATCATTCACCAGCTTGGGCGGATTGGGTTTGGGTAGAATATTCTGTCCAAGACCTACTGCTAACCAGCAAAAAGTAAGAAATAAAAGTAATAATTTTTTCATGCTTTCAGTTCGCTGTCATTTACGTGATCAGCTATTGATTTTATTTACCAAAAACAATATCGTCAGGTAATTCATTTTTATCCCCTTTGTTATCATAAGGGAAATGAAATGCCAATGCTTCGCCAATATCTTCAATGATGGTTGCCAAGCCCTCTGCATAATGTTGTGCTTTGAATTCAGCTAACATTTTCTTCACCTCTGTATTCCAAAAATCGGAACCTACTTTTTGATGAATGCCTTCATCTCCAAAAACAGCCAGTTGTCTGTCTTTCATGGCGATATAGACAAGCACAGCATTTCTTTCAGCCGTCTCGTACATTTTCAAGTTAGCAAAGATCTCTTGTGCTCTACGTAACGGATCGACATACTCACACTTATTCTCAATGAAGATTCTCACTTCACCACTGGTTCTTTGTTCTGCATTTCGAATGGCATTAACAATACGCTCTCTTTCAGTGTCTGAAAAATAGCGATCCGGTTTTTTTCTAAAGAGTTCGAACATGACAATGATGCATTAAAAAACCACAGTGAGAATAAGTATCAGGTTTACTTATGTTTCCTGATCAGTAAGATCCGCACTGTGGTTGTATGATTAAAATTTAACTTCCGGAGCTTTTTCTGCGCCTGCATCTGCCTTAAAGCCTTCTTTCACTTTAAAACCAAACATACCGGCGAGAATATTCATCGGGAATGAGCGTGCTTTCACATTGTAATCAGCAACGGCTTTGTTAAAGTCGTTACGAGATACTTTAATTCGGTTCTCTGTTCCTTCCAATTGTGCCTGTAATCCGCGGAAAGCATCATTCGCTCTCAGGTTAGGATAGTTCTCTGTTACCATCAACAAACGTCCCAGCGCCTGAGATAGTTGTCCTTGTGCAGCTTGGTATTGCTGTAATTTTTCAGGTGACAGATCATTAGCGTCTACTTTGATTTGCGTTGCACTTGCACGTGCTTCGATCACATTCTGTAAAGTAGTTTGCTCAAAATTGGCTTCACCTTTCACAGTGTTTACCAGATTTGGAATGAGATCAGCACGACGCTGATAATCACTTTCTACATTTGCCCAGGCATTTTTTACCACTTCATCCTGTTTTACCAATCCATTGTATCCTCTACAGCCACAACCACCCAGAATCAGGATCAATGCAGCAATGACAATAAGGGTTAAATTTTTTGTACTCATGTTTAACTTATTTGTTATGAAATTAGGTGTTTTATTCCTTTTAGAGTATTAGTAGTTGGGGTGGGTAAAATATTACATGGTCTATAGTTAATAGTCCATGGACTATGGACTTTCCCCTACGCTTTCACCGCCGCTATGCCCGGCAGTTCTTTGCCTTCAAAATATTCCAGCATGGCTCCACCTCCGGTAGATACATAGCTTACTTTATCGGCAAAACCGAACTGGTTGACTGCTGCTACGCTATCACCGCCGCCTACCAATGAGAAAGCACCGTTGGCTGTGGCTTCTGCTACAGCAATGGCGATGGTTTTGGTTCCATGTTGGAATTTTGCCATTTCGAATACGCCCATTGGACCATTCCACAAAATGGTTTTAGATCTTTTAATACAGTTGGCGAACTGTTCACAGGCATTGGCACCGATATCCAGTCCCATCCATCCATCCGGAATATGATTACTAGGTGCTGTGGAAGTATTGGCATCTGCTGAAAATTGATCTGCGATTACTGAATCGGAAGGCAAATGAATACAAACACCTTTGGCTTCCGCTTTTTTCAATAATTCCACTGCTGTCTCTAAACGATCATCTTCACACAAAGAATTTCCGATCGTACCCCCCTGCGCTTTCATGAAAGTATAAGCCATACCACCACCTATGATGATATCCGTTGCTCTTTCTAATAAATTTTCTATGATCAAAATCTTATCACTCACTTTTGCACCACCAATAATTGCAGTGAAAGGCTTTTCACTCTGGTGCATTACTTTTTCTGCACTAGCTACTTCACCATCCATGACTGTTCCAAACATTTTTTTATCAGCAGAGAAGAACTGCGCAATCACAGCTGTTGATGCGTGTGCACGGTGTGCTGTTCCAAAAGCATCATTCACATATACATCTCCCAGCTTGCTTAGCTTTTCGGCAAAAGCAGTATCGCCTTTTTCTTCCTCTTTATAAAAACGAAGATTTTCTAATAATAATACTTGTCCGGGTTGCAGAGCAGCCGACATATTTGCAGCTGATGCTCCAATGCAGTCATCCGCGAACAATACTTCTACTCCACCTAGTAATTGACTCAAATGTTTCACCAAATGTTTGAGTGAATATTTTTCAGTTGTACCTTCTTTAGGTCTACCCAAATGACTCATGAGAATAACACTACCTCCATCTGCCAGAATTTTCTTGATGGTAGGGATGGTAGCACGCATCCGATTATCATCAGTAATTTCATACGCAGCATTTAATGGCACATTAAAATCAACGCGGATCAATGCACGTTGGTTACTAAAGTTGTGGTTCAAAAACTTGCTCATAAATTATTTTGACATTGAATGGTGAAAATAAGAAACTGTGACCAACCTATAAAGAAAAAGAGGCTGTAATCATGATGATACAGCCTCTTACATATTTAAATGAAAATCTTATTTGGAAATCAGTCCTGCAAAATATTTCACAGTTCTTACCAATTGACTTACATAACTCATCTCATTATCATACCAACTTACGGTTTTCACCAGTTGTGCATCTCCTACAGTCATCACTTTGGTTTGAGTAGCATCAAACAAAGAACCATAGCTGATGCCGATGATATCAGAACTTACGATTTCGTCTTCTGTATAACCAAAACTTTCATTACTTGCTGCCTTCATAGCGGCATTGATCTCTTCAGCAGTTACTTTTTTATTCAGGATGACCGCCAATTCAGTCAATGAACCGGTAATGGTAGGTACACGCTGAGCGCCACCATCCAGTTTACCTTTCAGTTCAGGTAATACCAGTCCGATTGCCTTTGCAGCACCGGTGCTGTTTGGAACGATATTAGCTGCAGCAGCTCTTGCTCTACGCAGATCTCCTTTCGGGTGAGGTGCATCCAAGGTATTTTGATCATTGGTATAAGCGTGAATGGTAGTCATGATACCGGTAGCAATACCAAACTGATCATTCAACACTTTTGCCATTGGCGCTAAACAGTTGGTAGTACAAGATGCACATGAGATGATGGTTTCGCTACCATCGAGGATCTGATGATTTACGTTGAATACTACCGTTTTCAAGTCCCCTGTTGCTGGAGCAGAAATGACTACACGCTTAGCACCGGCTTTAAGATGCGCTTCTGCCTTTTCTTTATCGGTGAAAAACCCGGTTGATTCGATCACTACATCAACACCATGGTTACCCCATGGAATTTGAGCAGGGTCTTTTTGTGCATAGATCTTAACAGTTTCACCATTCACCACGATCGCATCATCCGTAGATGTAACAGTGGCGTCAAAACGGCCTTGTGCACTATCATATTTCAATAAATGGGCTAATACTTTTGGACTTGTCAGATCATTGATCGCTACTACATCAATTCCTTCCATATTGTAGATCTGACGGAACACCAAACGGCCGATACGTCCGAAACCGTTGATGGCAACTTTTACTGTACTCATTTGTCTAAATTTTTAAGGTATATGGGCTTTAAGAATGGCAAATTTACATGGATTGAGAGGAAATGAGCGGATATTTTTTGTAATACAGTGATTGTGGGGATAGTTGCTCACCGGTTGGAGAATGTATAAGCCACAGATTCACAGATTAGGTATCTAAATCATTGATTTCCATAAAAAGCATAAAAAATTTTGGCAGGAAGTTTTCAAAGCCTATTTTTGCGTCCCGATTGACAAAAAAATGCCCGGTTCGTCTATCGGCTAGGACATCTCCCTTTCACGGAGGAAAGACGGGTTCGATTCCCGTACCGGGTACAAGAAAAGAGGCTGTATCAAAAGTCCGATACAGCCTCTTTTTATTCGGGTACCTACCTGATGGAGAAAGTTTTCATTTAGGCGATTCTCAAAGCCTTCTTTTTACTTTTGAGACTTCCTCTTTTTGTTTGTTCTCTTTGGTTGTTTCTGCCTTCGTTAGTCCCTTGTTTCGAATATCTGCCTTTCCCCCTTCTACTATTAAAATGTGAAAACCCAAGATTTTTTCTACTCCATGCAACAGTTTTGGTATTGGATATCTCAAGCAAGAAAAGAAGTTATCATGAAAAGAAACAGTTTCATCATTCTTACAAGCTTGTTCCTGTTCTTATCTGCCGGTTGTGAAAAGACTGAACAAAATAATACCGAAGGTTGTGTTCAGGTGAAAGTATTAGATGCTATTTGTAATACTGCAGTACTTCAAATACTTGACCCCAACTATTATCATCTAGGCGAGAACGGTTATCAAAAAGACGGCATTACTTATGATCATGTTTTTGGCACTGTATTTCCTTGTAAGCTCCCGAATAACAATTTATCCGTAAGACCAAATCAAGGAGTGGCTGACAAGCCATTTTATGTAAAGATCATTGATAAACCAGAACCTAGTGATCCTAACTGTGGCACTTGTTTAGCAGTAGTGAGCAATGCCCCTAGTAGATGGTTACATGTTTCTGTTTCGCAACAATGCAATACTAATTAACCCAAGTTGCTAGTTAGGTATATATAAAATAAGTGAGCCCTCAAAATAGTTTAAGAGTTACCAGACAATTAAACTTTATAAGAGATGCTCACTGAGGATAAAATTATAGGGATTTACTGTATTGTTGATGATATTTTAAAGGGTATTGGTCATTTAGAGGATAGTCGCCGCAAGGTAAGTGACAGTGAAGTGATAACGACCGCGATAGTATCAGCACTATATTTTGGTGGTCATATTGACAATGGTCGGGGTTTTATGCGAATGACCGGTATGATACCCAATATGTTGGATAAAAGTCGATTTAATCGGCGACTACATCAAGTTAGTGAGCTGCTACTTTCTATGTTTTATCAGTTAG
>NZ_JBHYCW010000051.1:0-11597 GCF_051861365.1 Sediminibacterium sp.
AGCTTCAGGATCATAGTTATGTATTACATATTTGATTGCTTCAGCATGAATTTCATACGCCAGAGAATCAGAACCTCCGCTTTGATATGGCACTCCGTATTGAAATTGGAACAAAAAATAAAAAAGAACTGCAAAAATAGAGGCTATTGAATATGCAATTACAAAAATTTTTACCCCTATACGACCTTGATAAATAGCTAATATAAGACCTAAGCATGCAAACAATATATAAAATACAAAAACAGCTATTGATTGGGCATATATCGAAAATACGAACATTACTAATAAAGAAAGAAGCACAAAAACAAGTCTGAACTTAAGAAAAAAAGAATCGGCTAATTCTTCACTCCACTGGATTAGACAATTTGAATTATCGTGCATCAAACTAATTGTTCTCATGATCAATTTTTATTCGCACTTCCCGAATTTATTAACATTATAAGAAAAGGCCATACTGAAAATCAAAAATTCTAGTATTTATAAATACAGTGTTTTTATTTTTTTATGTTATGATTGTATTTTTTCAACACCTCCTTATACCATAAAATCAAGTTAATCAAGCGCCAATGCTGAAGCGGCATTTTTTCCTGATCATAGATATTCTCACTCAGCAAGTTTTTCACTTGGTTGAAGTCAAGTATGTGCAAATCATCCTCAAGCGATTCAATTTCCTTTATTTTATTTTTCATTTCATATACCCATTTCCCCATCGGAACCTCAAAACCTACTTTATCTCGACGATCCAAAATAGCATTAGGTACAATACCACGCATAGCGGCTCTAAAAATCGACTTTGTTTCTCCATCTTGAGAAATCAAAAAATTTTCAGGCAATGTTAGGAGAAATTCAGCAAGTGGAATAGTAAGAAAAGGAACTCTATTTTCAATAGAAAACCTCATAGCATTACGATCACCATATCGCAAAAGAGAGGGCAGTCCGTTATTAATCATCGCTTCAAGCATAGCTTCTACCACCCTCCGCTTTTCCCCAATTTGTAAACGTTTCATTCTTACAGGTCGCTTTTTAACAGAACTCTCATTTAAGAAGCGCTTATCGATCCATTGTGGAACATTTTGTTCTCCAACTAATTTCTGTGCTAATTTGAAAAGATCATCTGGTATCATTTGACCGATAAATGCTTTCCATGGCGATAGGTGTTGTCGTCCTTCCCATCGCTTCCATTTTTTTGCAAATGTTAACATCTCTCCCCACTCTCCTCGCTCAAATAGAGAACGCATCCTTTGTCCATGATAACCCTGATATCCGGCGAGTAGTTCGTCTGCCCCTTGCCCTTCCAACACAACAGTTACTCCTGCTTCTTTTGCAAGCTTAAATACGCGATATTGTGCATACATACTAGTAGTACAAAATGGCTCCCCTTGAGCATTTATCAGGTCTGCTATATCATCGCTTAGTTCCTTCGGTTTAACAATAGCCTTATGAGGAATGGCATTTATATATTCATTGACGATATCAATCCATGGTTCCTCAGACAATTTTGAGCCCTCTGGTATGAATGAAAATGTATGAATATTCATATTCGGCTCGAGATATCTTGTAGCACAAGCAATTGCTGAAGAATCTATGCCACCTGAAAGCGCTATACCCACAGGAACATCACTACGTAAATGCAGTCGGACACTATCAAGGAAAAATTCGCGCAGCTTATCGGCCGCTTCTCTAAATGTAATAGCTGTATTTTCTTTAATTGAGGGATCCCACCATTTTTTTACGACTGGTGGCAATGACCCATTTAAACTGATTGTAACAAGATGGGATGGCGGCACATGTTTGATATCCTTTATAAATGTTTCATCGCCTACATCCTGGATAGCATAAATCAAGTAATCAAAAACACGTTGATTATTGATCACTGCTTTTCGGTCGTTTAAAAGCATCACGGCCTGTATTTCGGAAGCGAAACAAAAACCATTTTCATGATTTGAGTAGAAAAGCGGTTTTATTCCAAACGCATCTCTTATTAAAGTCACTGTATGTTTTTTCCTATCAAATATGGCAAAAGAAAACATTCCGACTAATTTATGCAGGCAGCTTTCTCCCCATTCGACCCATGCAGCAAGAAGAACTTCTGTATCTGATTGGGTAAAAAATTGATAACCAAGAGACGAAAGCTCGCTCTTCAGTTCCTTATAATTGTATATCTCGCCATTGAAAGTAATGGTAAAATTACCATCACGAGTGGTCATAGGCTGATGCCCTCCTTCTGTAAGGTCAATAATAGACAATCGCGTCTGACCTAAGAATAATGTACCGCTTTCATCTTCAATAAGATTCTTTCCTCTATCATCAGGGCCTCGGTGATTTAATATTTTGAAACCCTGAGTTATGAGCATTTCCATATTCGATGGTTTCTCTTTCCAGAAGGCTCCAATAATTCCGCACATAATTAAAGCTATTTAGATATCTTTATTAGTTACTAAGTATTGTCTGCAAAACTTTTTTTTCTTCTTCAAAACATAAAATTCGGGCGGCAGCATCCGAAGCATATTTTGCAGCCATTATATCTTCTGCTGTGATCGCGTTGATAAATGGGATTGCTTCGTTGTAATCAAACGACGGTAGCACTAACCCACATGCATGTTCATTTACAACACGGGCAATATCCTGCAAGGGTGACGTGATAACCATCAGTCTAGCCTGAATGATTTCAAATAATTTATTGGGGAGACCATACTTGATATTAAATGTGGTGGGAACAAAAAAGAAAAAACCGGCATCATATTGATTGAGTGTACTGATTAACTGATCAAAAGGGACTGGGTCATGAAACCTGATTACTTTACTGTCTCCCGCAATCATTTTTAGTTTGCCGACATCTTTCTTATCGCCAACTAAGTATAGGTCAAGGGTAAATCGTTTATCAAGTTTTTTAACCAGATCAATCATTTCCCCAAGTAACCGATCAGAGTTTGCAGAACCATGATGAACAAGTCTTATCAGACCTTCACTAACTTGTTTAACCGACATTTCCTCATAGGAAGGAATACTTCTCAAAAGACGGGCACGCGTTCCATATTCTTGCTGCAGCGCTTCCACCAAACCGTAAGAAACGGTAGCTACTTCATCACATTCTCGTAAAAGGTGCTTAAAAACTGCCTTTCTGTATTTTGCTTCGAGTAATAAAAACATTGGATACTTTTCGAATTCGCGGGGATAAAAATCACGGATATCAAAAAATATTTTTTTGGTTTTTTTCTTTCGCTTTAGTTCACACGCGAGTGGAAGAAAATCTATATGCTCTACAATTACAATATCCCAACCTTGATGGTCTTTAAGGATATCTGTCGTGTAACCATTGATACGTTTGGTTATCGCTAACTGAATCCTGAATGAAGGAATGATCCTTCGTATTATTTTCAGAAATACTCTGCTAATCCTTGCAGACATCGATACCGACATTTGCGGAAGCAGTATTTGCTGTGCAAGTGGATATTCAGTACTTACTTGGTCAGACAAAGATGAGACCTCTGCTCCCATTTCTAAAAGCAATTCGATAGTCCGGCGTACTCTTCCCAACCTTGTTATTTTGCCTTCGCAGATTATCAATGATGTTATACCTTTTTTGATTTCAGGCAGACTTTCCTTCAATTTCATTTCGACTACTTAGGCATTTTTTAAACGAGAACGATCTCGATTTTTTTTGAAAAGGCTGTTCGATATACTTGTAAATTAATGAACTAACAAATAAAGTTATTAAAACAGCGACGGTATAAGCCAATAAAGATTCTGCTACATTTAGACAAGTAAATGACTCACTTCTAATTATAGCTTCTGGACGTTTCAATACTAGCCTAAAAATCAGTTGATAAGCCACAAAATTATAAAGTGAGACATGTAGACAGAATAGGATATTCAGCCGTAATACTTTTATAACAAAAGCATCTTTACTTTTTACCACTGTACATATAATCGCCGCAGAAAGAATAAATATTAAAGGATACAATTCGCCCACTGCATATTTATATAAAAAAATGACTAAACCTGTACAAAGGCCGAGAGTAGACTGTGGATGTATGAAATCAAAACGGAAATCAGACACCCAGTGCTAAATCCGACGATGCAGATCAAAAAGTAATCGAACTTGTTCAGTTGTAACCCAAGAAATACTATCAGCAACAGAAAATGGACAGGATATAATCGACCGAATCTAAGGAGCTAGAATCTAATAAGGTTTCCGCCTCTTTTAATTTGATCAGCATAAGCCCTATAAATAACAAACCCTGATAAAACAAAAAAAAATCCACCATCAGGAACCCATTACGGAAAAGTCCGATGTTAAAAAACTGACTGTTCCAATGGGGTATATGGTGTATTACTACAATTAATGCAACAACACCCCTGATACTTTCCAACTCCTCAAACTTTGGAGTGACTTGTAAAGACTCTTCCTGTGTCGAAATTCAGTTATTAATTATTGTGAATCGATATTTGTAAGTTCCCCATTATGTAGCTCATAGGTTGAACCATCGCCTTTGCAAACAGCTTTGCCGTTGCCTGAAAGAGGAAGATCAAGTCTCTCTCCGTGTTTGCTAATCCATCCAATTTGTTTGGCGGGTACGCCCGCCATTAATGCAAACCTTTTTACGTTCTTATTAACCACTGCACCTGCCGCAATAAATGCGTATTCTTCAATTTTAATTCCGCATACAATGGTACAATTGGCGCCGAATGTAACACCACGTTTCACGATCGTATTCCTGTATTCATTTTTGCGTGACACATGGCTTCTTGGGTTGTATACATTGGTGAACACCATGCTTGGTCCGCAAAAAACATCGTCACCTAAAATAATATTATCGTAAACAGAGACATTGTTCTGGATCTTGCAATTATTTCCAATGGTGACATGGTTCGCTACAAATACATTTTGACCAAAACTGCAATCTCTGCCGATTTTGGCTCCGGCGCTGATATGCGTCCAGTGCCAGATCTTGGTATTATCGCCAATTTCTGCGCCGTCGTCAACGATTGCTGTAGGATGTATAAAACATTGCATAGTGCTATTCAGATTTATTAAATTACTTTTTTACAAAAGGGATGATAGTCTTCCTTTATTGGTGAAACCTTGGAATTTCTTATACAATGAACAATTTCAATCGAGCTGCGTGCTTCACTGATCCTGAAACCATCACCATTCAGGATGTTTCTATAACTCGCCGTATGAAGATCAGTAAACCCTTCAGAAAATTCGATTTCTTCTCCTTTGATTTTGATGGAGCGGAATGTTCTTTGCCCTTTCATTTTTTGTTCGACAGGCAGATGATCCGAATTGATCGACAGGAACCATCGTATGCGCGCATTTTTGAGATAAAGCACCCCTGATGCACAATCAGGTTTATCGAGGTGGACGGTGGCAGATTCCTGTTTCCCGAATATCCAGGACAACATATCAAAAAAGTGTACGCCAATATTAGTAGCGATGCCCCCCGATTTGGCAATATCGCCTTTCCAACTTTGAAAATACCAGTTGCCGCGTGAAGTGATATAGGTTATATCTATATCCGCTATATGATCCAATGGAGTACTATATTGTTCACGCAACGCAATAATAGCCGGATGTAGTCTCAACTGCAAAATGGTAAATACTTTCTTTTCATACTCACTTTCCACGTCTTCGATCGCATCAACGTTCCATGGGTTCAATACAAGCGGTTTCTCGCAAATGGCATGTGCATTGTTCCGAAGACTGAAACGTATATGTGCGTCATGTAAGTAGTTAGGGGAGCAGATGCTTATATAATCAATGTTTGTCTGCCTACGTCTTAGCTTATCAATATGACGGTCGAAGCGTTCAAACTCAGTAAAAAAATACGCTTCAGGGAAATAAGAATCAATGATGCCGATGCTGTCGTTTGGATCAAATGCAACTTTCAGTTCATTGCCGGTTTCTTTGATCGCTTTCATGTGGCGTGGCGCTATGTAACCTGCCGCTCCGATTAAACCAAAATGTTTCATATTTACAGTTGCTTATTTTTTTATTGATCTGGCAGGATTACCAATCACGACATCGTTTTCGGGTACATCTTTTACCACCACTGCACCTAAACCAATAAGGGAATTACTGCCGACTTTCAATGCGTTAATAATTGAAGCAGAAGGAGCCACCCATACGTTCTCACCTATTACTGTGCTTCCAGCTACCATGGCGTTTGCTATGATTAGTGAATTTCTCCCGATCTGTACGCCGTGAGCTATATGAACAAGATTATCTACCTTAACATTTTCTTCAAGTAATGTTGATCCCATTACAGCCCTATCAATAGTTGTATTATTTCCAATCTCAACATTATTTTTGATAATTACATTCCCTATATGCGGGATCAGTATATATTCCCCTAATTCATCTTTCTCATAGCCAAAGCCAACGCCGCCAATCGTGCAGTTGCAGCCTATGTACACGTTATCATAAATTTTTGTATTTTCCTTTATTATTGTATTCTCGCCTATATTTACATTATCACCGATCTCGACATTTTCCTTAATTACTACGAAGTCACCGATGGCAGCACTTTTTCCAAGTTTTACAGATTGATGTATACTTGCTTTTTCCGAAATTTTCCTTTCATCTTCCTTCACAAAAAAAGAACGCAATACGAATGCAAAAGTTTTTCTGGGGTTAGGACATATGATGTAGTTAACCCCTTGCTTAACAATCGATTCATCAACTTGGGGACAGATCACTGTTCCGCATGAAATATCAGCAAGCCGTCCTGAGTTTTTCATGTTAACCCACATAAGAGCTGATGGATCCTTATTAAATTCATCGAAATTTTTAGGGCTGCACACTTGGTCATTTATATTTCCTATAAAAGCGACTTCAGGAACTACCGATAGTATTTCTTTGACAGATATCATACGATTATTTTAAGATTAATCTGATAACCTCAAATGCCTCTGCATACATCACATTTATCTGCGTACCACGTACGATTGCAAGCGATGTAATAAATGTGGGCGACAGGTAATTTCTGAAACCCTGTGAATTATACTGCGCCAGTGATTCGATTTTTATATCAAGGTGCTTTTTTTCTAAAACTGACATACACACAGAGGAACTTTTAATATTATTCCAAACTAGTTCATAACCAAGTATCGTACAGTTTTTAAACGCACGAACCGCTTCCTGCGAAACGGCGATATGATCCTGGTGTATATCATGCAGAGCGGGTATTAGAACAAGATCAAATGAATTTATCTTCCGGAGTGCTATAAGATTCTCTAGTATATCCTGTCTGAAATAATTCAGTTTCCTTACTTCATAATTATATATGATCAGATTCTCCGGATCAATACCCAGTACTTTTGTAGCTGCTTTCACTTCTGTTGTCAAAATATTTTTAGGCAGGTGATCTGGCACTGATTGTTCTGCTGTAGAAAATGCGACATAGGTAACTTTTGCACCGTTTTCCACCAATTTGGCTATCGTTCCGCCAGCGCCTAACTCGCCATCATCTGTGTGTGGGGCAAGTACTAAAATATTTTTGAACTGATCTATCATAAACTATCCCTTAAAATTTAAGTATTGCACTACCCCATGAATAACCGACGCCGAAACCAGCAATCAACACATTACCGGTGGCTTTTTTTTCTTTTATAGCTTCATACAAAGCAATAGGCACAGTTGATGACACAGTATTTCCACAATCTTTAAGAAAATAGTAAAATTTATTTTCTTCGATTCCTATCTTTTTCCGAAGATGATTGAGAATGAATTTATTGGCCTGATGAAAAACATACAAGTCTATATCAGAATTTTCCAATGAGTGTTTTTTCAATATGCTCTTTATCAGTCTGGGTATTGCTTCATTTGTAAAATTGAAAATTTTACTTCCTTCCATAAACAGTTTGTCGTCGTTATGAATATTCCCGAATTGATCCTCTTTATCTTTTCCATTGATCAGAGGATGTCTCATACCACCATTTTTAACGATGAGGTTTTCTGCTCCACTTCCATCGGTACCTAGTTCGAAATCCATTATTTCAGCAATGCCTTCAGTAGAAACCAAGGTAGCAGCTGCTGCATCGCCAAAAATAGTCCTATTACTTTTGTCGCGTGGATGTATGAATTTGCTGTATGTTTCTGAAGTGATCAGCATAATATTTTTTGCAATCCCGGCAATAATCAATCCTTTGGCTAAGGCAAGCCCATATACAAACCCTGAACATCCTAAATTGAAATCAAGGGCTCCACAAGAAGTGGGGATGCCAAGTTTATTTTGAAGAATGCAAGCGGTAGTTGGCAGAAAATAATCCGGGCTCTGTGTGCATAGTAAAATAAAATCAATGTCACGTTTATCAATACTATGTTCTTCGAACAATTTATTGGCTGCGTTACATGCCATGTCAGAAGAAAACTCATCTTTTCCCGAAATATGTCGTTGATAAATTCCTGTTTTTTCAGATATTTTATCAGCCGACCATTCGGGGAACTGGTTATTAATACTGTCGTTACTTAAAACATCAGCCGGCAAGTAATATGATATGGCTTTGATCTTAGCTTTCATAGATTTATTGCAGACTGTATCCTCCATCTATTTTAATATCGGTTCCGGTCATCCAACTGCTTTTATCGCTGAGCAGGTATAAAGCAAGACCGGCCACATCTTCCGGTTTTCCATATCCCAAAGGATATTTTTTTTCATCTGCAGCAATATCTGAAATTTTATCAAGAAGCGATTCCGGTAATACCGAAGCAACAATCCCTGGCGAAATGCTGTTCGACCGTATCTGCTGACCGGCCAGTTCGGATGCAACGACCCGCATGTAAGCGCAGACGGCTGCTTTTGAAGCAGCATAAATAGCCGTTCCCGGCACACCTATATTTGCGGAAATTGATGAAATAAATACCAATGAAGTCTTCTTATTCAGCCGTTTATTTTTTACTAATAATTGGTTAAGAGTAACCACGGACGTAAAATTAACATCCATGATATTGGCGATCTTTTTTGAATTCGAAAATTTTATTGGGAAATAGTCAATGATTCCAGCATTATACACAATACCATCGTATATCTCTGCCTGCCCCGCAAATTCGGAGATGGATCGTTCATCAGTAAGATCAAAGGAAACTGTTTTATGCCCCTCCCCGTGTAATCCGGTCTTAACTTTTTCAAGCCTACCCGCATCTCTGCCCAGCAAGGTAAGCACAGCTCCTGCCTGCGAGGTCATTTCTGCTATAGCTTTACCGATTCCGGCAGAAGCACCTGTAACCAGTATTTTCTTTCCGGTTAATGAAAACATTAAACTATTTTTTTGATTCTACTATCTGAAAAAGATCAAAAATGGTACTTGCTCGAACAATTTCTGCGCCGGTGATACTTACATTACATTCCTGGTCTACCATAGCTATTATTGAAAGGGCCAACATCGAACTCCATTCTTCCAGGTCTTTGAAAACAGTATCCAGAGTGAAAACTGATTTGTCTGTTTCATCAAACTGTTCAGCAAATTTTTTAACAAACTCCTCTTGATTCATAAAATTAATTTTAAGTGTTGGCTATTAAATGATAACCAGATCACTCGCTTACCTTATTTCTTTCCTTTAACCTTTTTGTAAATGTTGACTAAGAACCTATAGAATTTTCTTTTCTCAACATCTGCAAAAAATAAGTTCCAAATATTTTTTTCCGAACCGTATACTTCATGCGGAACTTGGGGTCTGCGTATATAGTCTTCCAACTGTTCTTTTGTCCAGCCCATTTTCTTAAGGAAATATTGCTTATCCTCATTTAATAACTGTTCCGATAAAAATGCTGGCTTCTGTAAAATCGCTACTGCTTCTTCACGTGTCATTTGATTACCTGCAACCAATGTTCCGAGATGCAGCTTTCTCTTATCCACATTGAATTTCTCGGGAAGAATATACCCCTGATAGAACCTAGTGAAAATCGACTCATAATGTTTAAACGGGTAACGAACATACCCATAATCACGTTCAAGTAAATCCAACACTTCACTTTTATTATATTCAAAAAAGTCGAGAAACGATATCCACTTTATATTCCTGACAAATTCATACCAGACAAAATTAAGAGTACTGAAAGCAGGAAAAGTTGACAGAGCCGGTCCGCCGAATCTTTTGCTGATCATTTTGATATTCTTTTTATCAAGTTTAAACCAGTTCCATTTTTTGGGAAGACTCATGCCTTCAGTTGCCTGGTTGGTACCTGCGAGAATAAATTTCACTCCATGTTTAGCAGCAAGTTGATAATTAACTCCAAGCATTGCATTGTCATAAAGTAATTCAACATCAATAACGTCTGCATCGAAAAAGGTTTGCATTAGCCCACGGTAT
Source organism: Sediminibacterium sp. (assembly GCF_051861365.1). NCBI lineage: Bacteria > Pseudomonadati > Bacteroidota > Chitinophagia > Chitinophagales > Chitinophagaceae > Sediminibacterium > Sediminibacterium sp. The sequence goes on from NZ_JBHYCW010000051.1 coordinate 10,316, forward strand.
TCCGCCCAGTCAACCACGTGTGTATACAGATCAACTTTCAAGGCACGCACCAAGTTGGCAATGTTATTTTGCGCTAGTTCAGAATTCCATCCATTGTCCATATGTACCGCCAATGGCCTTAATCCACATTTAACTGCCTGCACCAACACCCACGAACTATCCACACCTCCTGATAATCCGATAATACAGTCATACCTTTTGTTTTTACCAGATTCTTTTACTTGCTGTACAAATGTAGTAAGTTCTTTTTCTTTTTGAGCATGTGCCTTATGCTGTAAAACAGAATAACGCTTTATGAAGTCTGTACAGTAATTACATTGACCTTCTTCGTTAAAAGTGATATCGATTGCGGTTGTATCCATCGTGCAACGTGTACATACCTGATATGGTTGGCTCATAGTTTGTTGTTGAGTAAATTTTCTAATTCAGTGTATTTGGGGTATGTGATAAGTACTGCGCGGTGAGGCCCTTGAAAAACAAAAAAAGCTCCGGCAGCTACTGCATTTGCTCCCGCATCAATGGCAAGCTTGATATCCTCAAGCTTGCCTACACCGCCCACTGCTATTATAGGTACAGAAATAGCTTCGCTTACTTCTTTTATTAAATCAATATCCATACCGTCCATTACACCATCGTGATCTACGGTATTTAATACTATCTCACCTGCCCCTAACTCAACAGCTAATTTTATAAAATCCAACAACTCTATTGATAATATTTTTCCTTTTGATGCCGAATACAATCTCTTTTTCCCGAGCCAATTCTTTTTTACATCAACAGACACTAACACACTTTGACTACCGAAACGAGAAGATATTTCGGTTATAAGCGAGGGGTTATCCATTGCAGCAGTTTGAAGACATATCTTCTCAACACCTAAGGAAAAGAGCCTGTGTGCATCTTCAACTTTAGTAATACCCCCACCATAACAAAGTGGCATGAAACATTCACTAGCAAATTGCTCGATTAAATGATAATTAGGTTCTCGATTATCTTTAGAAGCCATAATATCAATCACCATTAGTTCATCTACTTCCTTATCATTAAAGATTCTTATCGCATTAATTGGATCACCAACATATTTGGGATTCTTAAACTTGTAAGTTTTAACCAATCCACCGTTCTTAAGAAGAAGACATGGAATGATGCGGTGTCTATACATTCTAATTATAAAAGGTTTAAATATTTTATACCTTGGATATCGATTGTAGGCTCCCCCAAAAAGTTGTCCATTCTTGGTTAGAGTTAACGGGAAAAAGCTTGTTAATTTTAAACTTTGAAA
>NZ_JBHYCW010000052.1:0-11351 GCF_051861365.1 Sediminibacterium sp.
ACAGAACCGCGGGCTCCAATATGCCCAATGGTTATTAGATAACAAAAAAGGTCAACCTTTTTTATGTAATTGACAGATACGTATCTGGCAGAAATATAATCAAGATTAATCATCGGATTACTAAATAAGCCTGTAATATTGCAGCGTTTATTCAGGGATTAAAACAGCGTGTGAATGAATCAGCATCACTATGTAGCCATCATGGCCGGAGGAATTGGTAGTCGCTTCTGGCCGATGAGCAGAACAGTTTATCCAAAACAGTTTTTAGATATTCTTCATACGGGAAAATCATTGCTTCAATGGACCTATGAACGTTATGCAACGTTTATCCCGAAAGAAAATATCTTCATTGTTACTTCCGATGAATATGTTTCCATTGTTCATCAGCAATTGAAACAACTTCCCGTTGAAAATATTCTTGCCGAACCGAGTCGTAAGAATACAGCACCTTGTATTGCGTATATCTCTTTTAAATTAGCCCAGAAAGATCCTGAAGCATCACTCATTGTAGCACCCAGTGATCATATGATTCTGGATAATGAAGCTTTTCGCAGCATTACCTTAAAAGCATTGGATTTTGTAAGTCATATCAAATCATTGGTAACACTGGGTATTACACCTACGCATCCGAACACAGGTTATGGTTATATTCAGCATGATAGCATGACAGTTGCGGAAGGTATTTATAAAGTAAAAACCTTCACTGAAAAACCCAATCTCGAACTTGCCAAGACTTTTATCAGCAGTGGTGATTTTCTTTGGAATGCGGGCATTTTTGTGTGGCAAGTAAAAAATGTGGTAAAAGCTTTTGAGCAATACCAACCGGAGATGTTTGAATTGTTTGATGCCGAAAAGAAAAGTTTCAATACTGCCGAAGAAAAAGCTGCGATTGACAGAATTTATCCGCTCTGTACCAATATTTCTATTGATGTAGCCATCATGGAAAAAGCAGATAATGTGTATGTAATCCCTTCCTCTTTTGGCTGGAGTGATTTGGGTACTTGGAACAGTGCTTATGATAATCTGGAAAAAGATTATCTCGGTAATGCAGTGGCCAGTGAAAATGTAATCGTGATCGATGCAACCAAGTGTATGGTATCGGCACCCAAAGAAAAATTATTGGTATTACAAGGGCTTGATGATTTTATTGTGGTAGATACCAAAGATGTATTGTTGATTTGTAAGAAAGATAAAGAACAGTCGATCAAAGAATACGTTGCAGAAGTAAAAAGAAATAAGGGAGATAAATATCTATAATTATTTTCCGAAAATATCTTCCTAAAAACTAACGATCAATCGCTTCCAGAAAATTAGTTCTGCTGAGATGCGAGGTATTGATTAGATTTGGTTTACCCGTTTATTGTAACAGGTACCATTCGATTTGTAAAATGCCAGAGATGAAAACCGTTATTACCGGAACAGGAAGTTATATCCCGCCACACATTAAAACCAATAGAGATTTTACCATTCAGGATTTTTATACTGAAGATCATGAGCGTATTGTGGCTGCTCCCAATGACATCATCGAAAAATTTCGAGATATTACCGGTATTGAAGAAAGAAGATATGTGGGTACAGAATTCAATGCATCTGATATGGCATTGATTGCTGCCAAACATGCGATTGAAGATTCCGGTATTGATCCTGAAACCATCGATCAAATTATTGTAGCCCACAACTTTGGTAATGTCGTAAAACATACCATTCAAACAGATGTTCTTCCGGCATTGGCTTCTCGTGTGAAACAAGGTTTACAAATTCAAAATCCTTCCTGTGTTGCCTATGATATTCTGTTTGGTTGTCCGGGTTGGATACAAGGTATTATTCAAGCCGATGCTTATATCAAAGCTGGTATCGCTAAAAAATGTTTGGTGATTGGTACGGAAACACTTAGCCGTGTCATCGATCATTATGATCGGGATAGTATGATCTTTAGTGATGGTGCCGGTGCATGTATCATTGAAGCGAAGGAAAGTGAGAGTGGCATTCTCGCTGCCAGTGTACAAAGTCATTGTGTAGATGAAGCCTATTATTTGTACATGGGTAAATCGAATTTCCCCGAATCAGATCCTCGTATTCGTTATATCAAAATGAAGGGCAGAAAAGTATATGAGTATGCCATTAAAAATGTACCTGCTGCGATGAAGGATTGTTTAGAAAAAGCCGGGGTACATGTAACCGAAGTAAAAAAGTTTTTCCTCCATCAAGCCAATGAAAAAATGGATGAAGGATTTATTAAAGTGCTCTATAAGTTATACGGATTAAAAGAAGTACCTGCCGGTGTGATGCCGATGAGTATTCATAAATTGGGTAACAGTTCTGTAGCCACCATTCCTACACTCTATGATTTGGTAAAGCGTGGCATATTGGATGATCATTCTTTACAAACAGGAGATATTGTCATTTTTGCTTCGGTGGGTGCGGGGATGAATATCAATGCTGTTTGCTATCGGGTCTAACAAACTGATGTATTTGCTTGATATGAAACGATCGCTATTAGGAATGATCCTGATAAATACTCTTCTTTCCCGATAATAAAAAAGCCATGATACATGCGATGGCTGCGAATGGCAATACTTCTTTTCCGAATAATTCCATTGCCATTACCATACATGCCAATGGTGCATGCGTAGCTCCTGCAAAAACCGCTACAAATCCTAAACCTGTTAACATTGATAAAGGCAAGGGAATCCATATAGATAAGGTATTTCCCAGCAACGCTCCAATAAAAAACAACGGCGTTACTTCTCCACCTTTGAATCCGGCAGACAGCGTAAGAATGGTCAATATCATTTTCAGCGCAAAATCATACACTTCCATGGGCTCACTAAAAGATTCTACGATTATCGGTATTCCCAAACCCATGTATTTACTATTACCAATCCACCAAAATAATAGCACAACAACAATACCACCAACCAATGGACGCAAAGGTGGATAGCTAATCCGATTTTTATATTGTCGTGTGGCAACATGCATGATTTGTACAAACAGAAAAGCACAAACACCAAACACTGCTCCTGCCATGATGGTGTAGCCAATACTTAACCATGAAATAGTCGGTATCAGATCAATAGTATAAGTTGTATGAGGTATGCCCCATAATCTCGTAACAAGGTCTGCAAGTATAGAGGCTGCTAAGACAGGTACAAGAATGGTATAATGTAATGCAATCTTTCGATTGATCTCCAATGCAAAAATGAAACCTGCCAATGGTGTTCCAAACACTGCCCCGAAACCGGCAGCAATAGAAGCGATTAATAAGGTACGTCGATCTTCAGGATTCAAGCGAAAAGGCCGACTTAACTGATCAGCCAATGCGCCCGACATTTGCAAAGCTGTTCCTTCCCGTCCGGCAGCGCCTCCGAATAGATGTGTGATCAGTGTTCCCAGATAAATCAAAGGCGCCATGATCCATGGAATGGTTTTTTGCGTGGGCTGCTGAATGGTTGCCAGTAATAATTTATTTCCTGCTTCTGTTTGTTGGCCAAAGCGATGATAACACCAGCCCACCATGAATCCTGCGATGGGTAAAAATGCAACCATCCATAAATGACTTTCTCGAAAATCAGTAACCAGATCCAATGTATAGAGAAACAAAGCTGCCGCTGAGCCGGAACAAAAACCGATCAATACACATAAAATAATCCACTTCAACAGTCGTTGAAAATAAGAGTAGTTATTGTTAGGGGTTAGAGTTTGTTGTACTGACATAAGTTCCTGATTTAAATGTACTCAACATTTATGATCAGGCGCCATCAGCTTTTTAGGGCGGTTCAATTAGGAAGACACCATTTCCTTGGGATAGAATTGTAAATATAAAGTTCTTCGGATTATAAATTGTGCTTTGAGCTTTTGGAAAGTTTCTAAACTTTCCAAAAACCCAAAACACAAAAGATTTTTATAAGGATCAACTAGATTTTTGAAAACAATTCATCAGGAGCCAAAACAGGTATTTCAACTCCTTTGAAATCTTTAATATTTCTTGTTACGATACAGTCGATTTTTTCAACGGTTATTGCACAATACACTTGAATGGCATCCTCAAAATCCTTTTGCTTAGCCCTTAATCCTTTTGATAATACTTGCTCATCAACCGGAATAACTGTTACAAATTCAAATAAAGATAAAAGTATTCCTCGAAGTGATTTATCGTCTATAAATTTCTTTAATAAATAGTAGGTTGTTGCAATAGAATGAGAAGAGGTATAGAGCCGAATCTTTTTGTTCTCAGCTAAGTTAAAAATCTCAATAGCATACTTACTGAATGGTTTTCTATCGGCTATTAGATCTACCAGAATATTAGTATCGATGAAAATTTTTTTCATAAGTGTTTTTTCTCCAGGTAAGATTGTAGCTCTTTCTTTTCATCAAAACTCTTAGGGAGTCTAACCGCCCCAACAAGCTTTTTTAACTTAGGAGAAATTTTTTGTTGCTTGTTTTCCTGTGTGATGGTATCGAGGTATTGTTCAATTAACTCTGACAAACTCCTACCAGAAGCCTTGGCATAAGATTTAGCCCTCTCAATCACTTCTTTTTCAACAGTAAGTGTGAGTTTAGTTGTCATGATACGTGTTATTTTTTCAAAGATACGTATATCATAGATTCATTGACTTTAAAAGTTGTGAAAATTTCCTAAATATGATCCATGACTATAAAACGAGCCTCTTAGAAAGACGCTTATTAATCACGAAACCTTTTCGGATCAAATTCAATATAATAAACATCCTCTTTCATCCGAGTTCCCAATCTATCCTGACGGGCAAAATACAAGCGCTTTTCTTTCGCATGATAAAACGGACAAAACTCTGCCATCGATGAATTAATGGGACTACCCAGATTTTTAGGTGAAGTCCATTTGCCATGGGTATTAAAACTGATATACAGATCCACTTCTCCTAACCCTCTTGGATCAGAGGAAAAATAAAGTAAGAAACTTTCATCTGCAGCAATGACTGGGTTTGATTCACGATGATCTGTCGTATTCACAGGTATACCAATATTTTCCGGTGTTTGATAGGCTCCATTGACCCACCTTGAAACATAGATATCAGAATTGCCTTTTTTATTTTCATTTTCTTTCATGAAATATATATGTCCGGCAGTCGTGATGGAGGCAAAAGATTCTGAGATATCGGTATTGATGGTATTACCCAAATGATAGGGAGCGGACCAACCTGATGCAGTTTTTTTCACCGCCCAAATATCAAAACCGGTTCTGTTGGGTTGATCAGGAACTGGGCGTGTTGATTGGAAGAGTACTTGTTGTCCATCCGGACTGAACATCGGATCAACATCTTTCCATGCAGCGTTAGTAGTAGAAAAAGAAGCGATCACCGGTTCTTGCCATACACCATTTATTTTGTGTGATTCTTTAATCACCAATGTATCTCTTCCACCATTGGACTCTACCCATAACGCTGTATTACCATCAGGTGAAATCGTTAAACCAAAAACACCACCATTGGATATTTTACCCGGTTCAAACTTCACCGGCTCTTTTTGAGCAAAGAGAAAAAGGTGGAGGCTCAATAATACAACGACAAGAATGGGTTTCATACAGCTGATTTTACGATGGGAAATAAATTCATTCAAATGGAATAGAACTGTGAAATCTGGATGATTGGTCATTACAAGATACAACAGGTTTACTTGAATAGAGGAGCTATCTGTCTACTAATAGAATAAAAAAAGGAAGTACCGTATTTGTACTTCCTAAAAAATGGTGTTGTTTTATTAAATCGCATCCGCAATCGGGAAATCAATTTCGAATTCAGTCAGATTGTGTATATAATTACTGATGATCTTATCGCCTACCACAATCACTACATCAATCAAATTAGCTTCATTATAACCTGCAGCAAAAAAATTATTCTTACTTTCTTCTGTTGCTTTACCGAGGTTAGCTACTACAGATGCAGTGAATTTTGCCAGTGCATCTAATTTACTATCGAATGAAGCAGTTCCCTTTCTGATCTCCAGAATTTGCTCATCTGTAAATCCATTCATTTTACCAATAACCGTATGTGCAGACTGGCAATAGCGGCAACCATTGATTTGACTGGTTACCAGATTGATCACTTCTCTTTCTTTGGCCCTCAATGAGCTTTTTCGGTTTTGTAAAGCAAGATAATCGCCAAGAGCTGTTTCACTTTTTGCGAAATAGGCATACAGATTGGGTACAAAACCCAGCCCTTTTTGCAGGTTGTCAAAAAGAGATTGATTGGTTTCAGAAACTTCTGCTTTGGTTGGAATCGTAAAGACGATTGTGGTGGTCGTTGACATGGTATGTAGTTTTAAAATTGTTTGTCGTAATTGACAGAACAAAATTGCAACAACCGGTAAAGTTTAAAAATGATCTAGTTTAGGAAATCAGGTTGATCTAGATCAACTTTTCTTGGAGGTTTTCTTATTTCTGATCCTTGATAAGAATTCTGTTGTCATCCCTAAATAAGAAGCCAATGCATACTGCGGAACCCTTTCAGCGATCTGAGGATATTTCTCCATGAAACGATCGTATCGTTCTTCTGCGGTTTGTGTAAGATTAGAGATAATACGTTGTTGCATAAAAGCAGCCGTTCTTTCTGCCCTGATCCGAAAGAAGGTTTCAAATTTATGATTGGATTGTTTGAGCATTTGTTCCTTTTCATAGGATATCTCTAGAATAATACTGTCTTCCAATGCAATCACAAACATCGTAGCCGGTGTTTGTAAAATATAACTATTAAAATCTGTGATCCACCAATCCTCAATAGCAAAAGCAATAGTGCTATCTTGACCATGATCATCCACCACATAGGCTCTGAAAGCACCTTTGATCACATAGTTTCTATTCTTAACAATGAAATTCGGCTGAACAATAAACTGACGTTTTTTGATCTTCACCTCACGAAAAGATCCGGCAAAGATTTCTGCTTCTTGATCTGTTAGATCAATGGTTCTTTGGATGTATTCGATGATTGGGTGATTACTTGTCATCTACTGAATTTTAGGTTGCCTTATTATCTTTTATCATGAGACGTACATTTGGCAATAACCTTGCAGTAATGAAAAAAGACTTTTATAAAGCTTTAAAACTTTTCAAAGATTAGACTCTCCATATGAGTGATGGTTTTAGCCTTTCACAATGGACTTTAAGAATGCTTGAACAACCTCTGACTTCCCGAGTGGTTCTAGTAGACAATTGAATAAATTAACCCCCAAGGCAAGATATGTAGCAGGGTGGGTTATTTTTTTATATTTCAAAGCACCGAGAAGTAGCAATGCTATAATTATAATTTCCGAAAGATAAATTGGTTGCATGATGTCAATATTAGGCCATTGCTTTATGTGCATACCAACATATACATTTGTATTCCTCGACCTAAAGCTGGCATCATAATAATGAAAACCGTTGAGATGAGCCACCAAGAATGGTCTTCTAATTGCTTTCTGTGAATGATGCTTTTTATTATTGCAAAACCAAATGCGGTCATCATTACAATTTCAATTGCTGCAACACCTAAAAAGAACCATGGTTGAAATGGACCAAATGCATCAGCCTTCTCAAAGGCAGTTTGAGCGTTTACAATATCCCTGTTCATCATACTAAGCGCAGAAAGACAAACTCCACCTGCCGTGAACATTCCAATAATGCCGTTGGTTCTATGTCGACTAAGTTGATGATGAGTTGCAAAGTAGGGTTGAATAATTAGGTATAGATACCATATAGTACCTGTCCAGTAATGTATATGTACCGACTAGGCATTGTCCGAAAAATCACCCCAATAATCTTTTAATATACCAAGTTGCATGATAACCATTGGGATAAGCATCCAAATATGTAAAGTCTTGTATTTAGTCATAAAGGATTTTTTTCTCAGGATATAAGTGGAAGAAATTGCTGCCGTCTTATGAATTTACGAAAGTTTACATCCCAATTATAGTTTCATCAACTTTTCTATTTATTACGGATTTGCTTTTATTAAGTTTCGAAACTTACCCAAAGCAAAACGCCCCATCCAAAAATGAGGCGTTCAAAAATCTCACCCCCTTAAGGGGGCAGGGGGGTCAGTACCCCCTCACATTCTTCCCTTCAATAAAATTCAAAAATGCTTTATTCACCACCTTATTACCGCCCGGCGTTGGGTAGTTGCCCGTGAAGTACCAGTCGCCGGTGTTGGTTGGACAACTATCATGTAAGTCTTCGATGGTTTGGTAAATGACTTCTACCGGTATATTGATTTCCGCAGGCGTAATCAATTGCGCAATTTTATCAGAGATCTCTTCAGTAGTAAAGGGCTTGTATACCTGACGTACCACATTCTCAGTGTGTAATTGTCCGGTACGGGTCAGTTCTTTTATTTTCTCATGCACTTCTGTAAGTACATGTTCCATATTTTTTTCTTTCAACAAAGCGATTGCTGCACGGAATGCAATGAAATCGCCGAGTTTACTCATATCAATTCCATAACAATCCGGGTAACGAATTTGTGGCGCAGAAGAAACCACAATGATCTTTTTAGGTTTCAATCGCGCCAGCATGCGTACAATACTTTCTTTCAAGGTTGTGCCACGTACAATACTATCATCGATCACCACCAAAATATCTTCACCCGGACGAACCGTTCCATAAGTTACATCATATACGTGCTGCACCATTTCATTGCGATTGGCATCTTCCGTAATGAATGTACGCAGCTTCACATCTTTAATGGCAATCTTCTCTTGTCTGATCTTACGCGTGATCATTTCTTCCAATTTATCCGGCGTAAAATCATTTCCCCAACTGAGAATACGTTCTACCTTGATCTTGTTCAGGTATTCTTCCATCCCTTTCACCAATCCGTAAAAAGCTACTTCCGCAGTGTTCGGGATATAAGAGAAGATCGTATTCTTCAAATCATTATTGATTCGCTCTAATACCGTCTGACTTAAATGATGACCCAATGCAATTCTTTCGCGATAAATTTTTTCATCACTACCGCGTGAAAAATAGATACGCTCAAAACTACAAGCTCTTCTTTCTTTGGGTTCCAGTATCTGTTCAATGCTATAGTTACCGGCATCATCTACAATAATGGCTTTACCCGGCATCAATTCCATCACTTCATTCTCACCAACGTTGAATGTTGTTCTGATAGCCGCACGTTCACTGGCTGCCACAATCACTTCATCATTGATATAATAATAAGCCGGACGAATACCATGCGCATCACGCATTACAAAACTGCTACCATTGCCTAGTAATCCACCGATGGTATAACCACCATCAAACAAGGGTGTTGCTTTTTGTAATACATTTTTCAGATCTGCTGCATTCGGGTGTAGTTCATCTTCTTTCGCCAGAAAATGATGGATCACTTCCATCATGGCAGCAAGGTCACTTTGTTTTTGAAAGTCACCCGGACTCATATTGATAAGGTCAAATAACTCATCGGTATTCACCAAATTAAAGTTACCTGCCAGTGCCAGGTTTTTACCCGGCATCAAATCTCTTTTAATAAAAGGATGGCAAAACTCTACATTATTCTTTCCTTGGGTACCATAGCGAAGATGTCCGATTAAAAGTTCTCCGAGAAAGGGCAGGTGTCCTTTCATCAATCCCGGATGTTGTTTGATATCGGGCTGGTATTTTTCCAGTTCCTGGACTTCCTGTCCGATCTTAAAGAAAATATCCGCGATGGGCTGCGGCGCATTGCTGCGCATTCTATGCAGAAAGGGGTTTCCGGGCTCAGTATTCAGTTTCACAGCGGCGATTCCGGCACCGTCTTGTCCACGGTTATGCTGTTTTTCCATCAGGAGGTACAGCTTATTGAGGCCATAGGTTACCGTACCGTGTTTCTGTAAATAATAGGAGAAAGGTTTCCGGAGTCGAATATAGGCAAGCCCACATTCGTGTTTGATCTCGTCGCTCATGTTATGATTTAAAAAGAAGTGGCGAAGTTAACAACTCCGCCACGTTTTATAAAGTTAATTGTAAGCCGTACTTAATTCAGGTCTCAGTGTCTCTGCCAACCATAGGAACTCCTTGGTAAACAGGTCAATAGACTTACTAAAAGAACCATCTGTGAGTTCACCGGCTTCACTGAATTTTTTGTCTACAAATGGTGTTACCAGCATATAAGGCGAAGCAATACCAAATAATGCCGGCACCAGCAGCAACAACTGCTGACTCGCCCTCATACCACCCATGGCACCGGTTGATGCTGTTACCAGTCCAAAAGGTTTATGGGTCTGCTTAGGAAAGTGATCCACCAGGTTTTGTAAAGCGGGTGAATAACTGCCATTGTATTCGGGTGTTACCAGAATAAAAGCATCCGCAGCAAACATTCTTTCTGCCAATGGTTTGAATGCTTCGGGTGTATTCTCTACGGAAGAGAACACGTTTTCTAATAAAGGCAGTCTCCAATCGCGCACATCAATGATATTCACCTGATGAGGGGTATGTTGACTCAAATGTTTTTGTAAGAACAATGCCAGTCTATAAGTAACGCTATTTGTTCTCGGACTTCCTGAAATGATTTCTATGTTCATGTTTTGCAAGTTTGGGTGTGGTCGATGGTCCATAGTCCATAGACCATAGTTAGTACAATCTCTTTTCTTTAACCATGGTCTATGGACCATGGACTATCAACTACTCAATGATTAATCGGCACTTCTATAACAATAAAGCGGCTCTCCTGTTCAATATGCAAGGTAAATTCATTGCAGTCCCAGATGCCAAGAGCGTCTCTTTTATTGAGGATTGTTCCGTTTATCGTAAGTGAACCATCGATCACGAATACATATACACACTTATTCAAGGGAGGAAATGCATAATTGATCTTTTGTTGTGCATCAAAATAACCCAAGCTCAATTTTGCATTCTGATTGATCCAACAGTGTGTAATACCCTCTTCGTTACTGACGATGGTGGTCAACTGATTTTTTCTTTTCGCTTCCGGAAAATATCTTTTCTGGTAACGTGGTGTGATGTTTTGCAATTTAGGCTCGATCCATATTTGTAAGAACTGTACATCTTCTTCACCTATATTATGTTCTTCATGTCTGAGACCGGTTCCCGCACTCATAATTTGTACCCAATCTTTTTCTACCACTTCCGCATAACCCATGGTGTCTTTATGATTCATTTTTCCCTGAAGCATCACGCTGATGATTTCCATATTGGTATGTGGATGTAATCCAAAACCACCACCGGCTTTCACCACATCATCATTAAATGTGTGCAATAATCCAAATCCTTTACGAGCAGGATCCTGATAAGAAGAGAAGCTAAAAGAAAAATTACTGATAAATGCGAATCAAGGGTTGAAAATGGTCAAATTGGGTAAAATGAAGTAAAAGCAAAGAGCGTTTTAGTAATGTGTTCG
>NZ_JBHYCW010000053.1:0-8490 GCF_051861365.1 Sediminibacterium sp.
TCGCTCTTAATCCATGGTAAGCCAAGCGGAGATATTCATCACATAATGCATTGATATCCGTTGGTTCTTTTTTACCGGAGCTGGTTCTACTGTGTTGTAACATCCCCTTTACAATAGCATCTGCCCTTTTACCGTGGTGATGGATCTTATTCAGGTTCTCCTTAACATCAATGGCCAATTGTTCTGCATCTTGATAGTTACCATTGGCCATTTCAGCATTCATCTCATCGATCAATTCCTGACTCACTTCGCTGAAATTATTGACAAAATTCAATGGGTTTTGTATTTCATGGGCAATACCGGCCGTGAGCTCTCCTAATGAAGCCATCTTTTCAGCCTGTATCAATTGATTTTGTGTAGCCTTCAGCTCCATTAATGCTGCTTCCGCTTTTTGTTTGGCTTCTTTGATGGCTATTAAATCCTGCTCAGCCTGTAATGCATGTGCTTCGGCAATTTTTAAATCATTAAAACGAGTAAATGTGAGATTGAATACTGCAGCAAAACGTTCAAGCAAATGAATATTGGCTTCCGATTGTCCATCAGGTAAGGCCATACCAATAAATCCTTTATCGAAATAAGCCACGCTTTGTATCCGTCTTTTTTGCGTGAGCGCATGACTGAGTGGGATTTGTAATGTTTGCAGATAGCTGATATAATTCTCCAATTCAGCTCCTTGCATATCTACCGTTACAGATTTCAATTGAGCGACCCATCCGTCATATAGTTTTTTTACAGAAGCATTATCAGCAGCATTAAAAGTAAATTTTTTACCCACACCTGTACCGTCTTCATCGGTAGCCCACATTTCCATGTCTTTTGTAACGTCATTTACGATTCCAATATATAAGCGACTGGGCTCTATCCCTAAGCTAATGAGTTGATGAAAAACCTCAGCAGCAGTTTCTGCAAGTTCATCACTGTGCTGCATAGCCAATGTTCTTGATCGAACTTTTTCCAATGCTGCTTCAATTTTTGATTCCCGTGCTTGTTCTTCTGCTTTTTGCAGGTCCAAGAAACGAGTATAGGTTTGATCAAAGACTTTGGTAAACCTTTGCAGCAACACTAATCCGAAATCGTTTAATTTATCTACTGAAGTAATTCCAATAAACCCTTTAGCAAAGCGAGCATAATTATTCACTCGTTTATTCAATTGACGAACTTCAGGGCTCACATAAAATTCAATACTATCCAAATAGTTCAACCACAATTTGAAGACCTCTCCTTCCAACTCGTTTATCAATAGATCATTTTGATTCTTCCAACACTGGAATAAAGGAACTCCATTTGTTGGTTCATTGAATGGCATAGGGTAAGCTGTTTGCAAGTACTCGCCATCTGCAGTGGTAATAAAAAATGTAAATTTTTCAGCTTCTTCATCCACTGTTATCACAAAAGCCCTTGATAATATATGAACAGCATCCGAATACAACGCTTTAAATTCTTCAAACAATAAATGGGCAACAACAGATAATTCCTCACTTCGTTGCATCGCCATGGTTCTGCTTCTGACCCGCTCTAATGCTGCTTCAATTTTTGCCTCTTGTGCTTGTTCTTCTGCTTTTTTTAAATCCAGGAAACGTATATACGCCTGTTCAAATGCATTGGCAAAACGTTGTAAAATAGATGCAAAATCCTGTGATAAATATTCCCTATCAAAATAGAACACAAATAAACCGGTATATTTCATGAGGGCAGCAGCATAAGCATACACATTTTTGTTTTGCATCCACTGTATGACCTCGGGATCTACTTGCTTGAAAGATTCCTGCGCTAATATCGAGTCAATATGTTCACGCGAATCCACTTCATTGTACACTTTATTGATATAGGCTTCACCATTGGCTCTGGCATCATAAAAATCACGAAAAGCCTGTGTATCAAAATAATTTTGGTAATAAAATGCTGCTTTTTCTTTTCGATCTAGCATCAATAGACAGTTCAAAAAATCTTTTGTGCCTTCCACAAAAATGGTGATAGAAATTCCTCCGGATACTTTAAGCCCCAATTCCAATAATTTCTCTTCCATCGTTTCTACCACATTGGGTAAATCTTCACTTTTCTGCATCGATAAAGAAGCAGACCGTACTTTCTCTAAAGCAGCTTCAATTTGCGCCTCCCTTGTCTGTGCCTCAGCTTTTTTCAAATCCAGAAAACGGGTATAAGCGAGATCGAATGCAGCTCCCATCTTGGTGAGTATGGTCTCAATTTCAGCTGTTGGAGGATCTAACAAATCAATCACCAGTTTACCATGATTAAGCTTTTTTGCAGCATGGTATAACCTTTGTATTTGAGAAGCTTCAATAAATGCCTTCACTTCTTCTGCCACTTCTTTTTTACCATGCTCACAAGCCCATTCCAACAGTCTCTCGAACCCTTTTTGATCCTGTATTTCTATGAAAAAGTCTTCTGGATTTTCCCATACTCTTTTCACATACAAATGCGGATCATGCTCTTTTAATTGAAATGTGATATCCAAAGGCACATGGCTTCCTTCAGCTGACAATTCTGTAGCGCTGAGATCCCAAATTCTAACTTTATTTTCTCCTTCATTCAAAAGAATAGAAGCCGCTATTACATGGGGAATATGTAATCCCATCACCTCCTCTTTCAGTTTAACCACTACTTGCATGATCTCATCAGAGTGATGCATTGCCAATGCTTTGGCCTTTACTTTTTCAACAGCTAAGTTTATTTCCGCTTCTCGTGCTTGTTCTTCTGCTTTTTTTAAATCCAGAAAGCGTGTATAGGACTGATAAAATACTTCGGCAAACCTTTTTAGTATGAGCTGTTCTTCGTCATTGTAAGTTTGTCCTTTATTATTGGCGATGGCAAGAGAAAGCTTATCCATACGATAAACTGCCCAGGCAAAACCGGTGCTCTCTACTAGATACTTTTGTATGGCTTGATCTTGTTCTTTGTTGGTTGGTGCCGGCAATAAGCCTAATTCGGCTAAATGTGCTTCAAAAGAGATCTTTTCTTCGAGCGTAAAAACTTCTTGATGTACTTTTCTATTGGGATTATTTCTAGATCGGTTAAATAAAGGATGATCAAAATATTTAACCTGCCATCTAACCGGTGCTTCCAACCATTTAAAATGTGACCATAAATCCCAATCATTTTCACCTTCTGTAATTCTAAAATTCACATGTGTAAAAGAAATCCCTAATTCCTCCAATTGAGCAGATACTATTTCTATCACCTCCAATAAATTATCTGTTCGCTGCATAGCGTTCGACTTAGCCCTTACCCGCTCCAATGCAGCTTCTATCTTCGCTTCTTTTGCCTGTTTTTCTGCTGTGTACAAGTCCATGAAACGAGTATATGCCTGTGCAAATACTTTACAAAACTTCTTAACAACAGCTCGTTCCGATTCACTATACTCCTTGTTATTGTATCGAACAACTGTTAATGAGATATGATCATGAAAACTGGCACAAATATTATAATAGGGCTGATCAAGAATAAACTGCCTTCTTTCAGGAGGAACGATTGAAAATCCGGTATGACTGAACAGATATTCCCAATGTATTTTTTTATCTTCTCCCTCAGCACAAAATGTAAAATCTGTATGGGTTCCCTGATGCTTGATAAAAGCTTTGGCTAGCATTGATGGATTCAATTCATTCAACTCTTCAATGATCTTGGTAGCATAAGAGCCTTCATCATTGGCTATCCAGTATTCATATCTCTTTCCTTCGGTCAAAATAATCGCCACCGCATCAATCCCCAATGATAACTCTTTCAGCTTTTCAGAAACCAAATACGCCACTTCCAGAATCTCATTACTTTGATGCATAGAGAGTGAGCGTGTACGTATTTTATCCAGTGCAATTTCAATTTCAAGCTCTCTGTTTTTTTGAGCCAATTCTGCTGTTCTTGCTTCTACAGCTGCCTGCAGCTTGATATTCTCAGACCTGAGTTGTTCCGGATTGATCTGTTGTCCCTCACCCGCATAACCATCCGGAAAAGAGCAATGTATATGTGTTACATACCAATCTCCATTTATCTCAGACCAAACTCCTGTAAGTCTGCTATGATGATAGAATGTCCACTCTTCAGCAAGCTTTACATGAAAATCCAACTTCTCAGTTAATATGACATATCCATTTTGCTCATGTACATTGATTTTTCTGTTCTCCATTCTTACTAAACCTGTAACCTGATCACTGGTAGACTTATAAAAATCAATGGCATCCTGTTTATTGGTAAACGCTTCACTGATGGCTGTACCGTATATAATGATATCATCAGCCCACCAGGTAGCAAATACATCAATATCACCTCGTAATAATGCATCAAACATTTCGATATGTCTGCTGATAATTTTCTCTTTTAGATCCTTACTCAATGCCATATTTTATTTTGCAGGAAGTATGATGGTGAATGTGGTTCCAACGAGTGCTTCTGTTTCATCTCTATTTTTCCCCGATTACTTTTTGCGCTAATGTCATAACGCAAACAAACACGCATACCACTTGTTTTGAATGTTGTTGAATACAATGCATAGTTATGTTCATCTATGAACGATCGAATGATCATACAAATACTATTCGCCTTTGTGATCAAGGGGGAAAAAAGAAGAAAACACGGAAGACTAAAACGCATATACTCAGGTTTTGGTCAGCATACCATTGTTTATGGCATCAGACATAGATCTGCCAACCAAACACCCGGGGTTCAGGACACTAAGCAGTTAGAACATCAATTTACGTTTTTTTCATCATATCAATCAATCCTGTTCAGGGAATTTAGAGGACTTAGGGTTCATGGCTGATGGGTCATAGCCCATAGTCCATAGTAAAAGAATGAGTGTGAAATAAACTTTTGGAACTCCTAAGGAGTCCTTTGGACTTTTCAAAAGTTGAACCCCTTTATACCTAACTCCATGATGATGATATCTCTAGCCTTGGATAAGATGGGAATAGAATGATAGGTTGATAGGTATTGAACCATCCCTAAATAGACAACGCTTCGGATACGGACTTAAGACGGACTTATAACGGACTCATAACGGACCTGTAAGGAGGTACCTTTTTGAATAGCTAGGGGCTTAAGCACGGAGCTATTCAAAAATTATTTTCCCCCGCTCGCCCTCAAATCATTGATACAATTCGCATCTAACTGTGGAATATTGTTATTCAGCATATTCATCAATCCGGTGGTCTCAATGGTATAATACATCAAACAATTGGTATTGGTACAATGTGCACGATTATCGCCATCTTCATGAGCTGTTACCATCGCAGCTCCATTATTGACCAAGCCCAGTATATGTCCGATCTCATGCAACAGCACGCCCGACTCTACTTTTACCCTGCTT
Organism: Sediminibacterium sp.; assembly: GCF_051861365.1. Classification (NCBI taxonomy): domain Bacteria; kingdom Pseudomonadati; phylum Bacteroidota; class Chitinophagia; order Chitinophagales; family Chitinophagaceae; genus Sediminibacterium; species Sediminibacterium sp. The sequence continues at coordinate 5,321 of NZ_JBHYCW010000053.1, forward strand.
GCCTGGTTGATGCCTCCACTATTGGATTGTATCGTTTTACCAAATAAACAAACGGCAGTATTCCGATAAGCAATGCCTACCACATTGGTTGTACTGAATGAAGCATCGGCGATATACACATAAACAGTAATGCGGTTGCCATCTGTATACGCTTTTCGATTTTGGTCAGTAAAAGCGGCAATATCGGAAGTTGTAACTGTTTGTTTACCAATACTGCCTACTTGCTTACTCTGTATGACAATACCGCCGGGTTTATGTAAGCGTTGTTCCAAGAAATCTTGAAGATTAATAAGGGTTTGTGGTTGTAATTGCATGCCTGGACTGTATTGTAACTCTACTACCAATGATACATAGCTAGTGGCAGATAATAATTCACCGGCGGAAGCTCCTACCTGGCGGTTGTCATTAGTGCCAACAGGACCGGATAATATTTCAATAGAGGTTTGTTTTTTGCAAGAAAAGAGCATAACCCCTATGATGAATAGTATGAACAAGGCTTTATTTTTCATATACCATTATTTTACACTTTTACTAACGAAAAATAATGCCAAACTATTTATAGCAAGGATACTAAGGCTATACATTTTTTGGGGAATCAGCATTAAAGAGTTTAAATATGGTTGATCCAATGAAAGGTGTATTGCTGTGTGAATTTTAGTTGATATCTATTATGAATGAAGCATATGTTAAAAGGCCCCCAAAGAGAATCTGGTACTTTATTGTAAATCATAAGCAATGGATGGGTATTGCAATATGTTTTGTCTGATTTAACAAACAAATACCTAGGCAGTAAGAAAGCTTAACCAGTGTCATTTATGTAAAAAATGATCAGAGTAGGCACTGTTAAGTAAGTTTTTATAAGTTAAAACAAGTCGGAAAAAATGTAACGGATGAATCACCTAGAAAAATCGGTGTATTCTAAATAATTGTTAATCAATTTTTTAGAACGAAAATAACTAGAACAAACCAAAAAAATGAATACAAAAAATAAAAAAAATAAAGTGGACTTAAAATTTGGAATTATAAAAACCATTCATCAATTTTAACATATTATTAAACTCAGCCAAAACTCAAGCACATGAGAAAAAAAGTACTGATTGTTTTGGGGTTGTTGCTTCACTGTTATTTATTGATAGCACAAACGATTACTGTTACGGGCATAGTAACGGATCGTGATTCAAAACCCCTTTCAGATGTTTCTATTCGAATTAAAGGTACCCGTGCGGGTACTGTAACCAATTCTACGGGTAGGTTTAACATTCAGGCAAGACCTGGGGTCACACTTGTCTTTAGTTATATTGGATATGCTACTCGGGAATTTGCAATTACGGGGTCTACAACTAATTTATCAGTTACGATGGAAATTCAACAGGAGGATAACCTGAATGAGGTAGTTGTGACTGCACTTGGTATTAAAAGAGAAAAAAAAGCGCTTGGATATGCGGTAGCTACAATTGATCAAAAATCGCTTGAATTAAGACCAGAAGGCGATGTGGTTCGTGTACTTAATGGAAAAGCTCCTGGGGTAGACATAATGGGGGTAAGTGGTATTTCGGGTAGTGGTACGAATATTATCATACGTGGTGTTAGTACCATTAGTGGTAGTGCGGCACCTCTATTTATTGTAGATGGTGTTCCATTTGATGCTTCTACCAATGCACAAGCAAACTTTACCAGAGGTAATACCACTTCGAGCAGATTTCTCGATCTTGATCCCAACAATATTGAAAGCATCAACGTATTAAAAGGTTTAAGTGCTACAACTTTATATGGTGAATTAGGAAGGAATGGTGTAGTGGTAATTACAACCAAAAACAGCTCAAACAGACGAATCAACAAAGGGATGGAAATTACTGCCCAACAAAGCCTATATTACAATGAAGTTGCAAATTTACCCGAATACCAAGATTCTTATGGAGGTGGATTTGATCAAAGTTTAGGGCTTGCTTTTTTTAGTAACTGGGGGGCGAAATTCACTAATCCTCCACAAAAGGTTCTTCACCCGTATAGCAGGGCTGCACTTACACAAGCTTTCCCTCAACTTCAGGGCGCTGAATATGAATATAAACCGTATAAAAATTTAGAAAGATTTTTCCGCAGAGGAGTTATTAAAACAAGTTCCTTAAACATATCAGCTGGAGGTAAAGAAGGCCAGATTAATGCCAATTACTCTTATATGGAGGATAATGGTTTTACACCAGGTAATACGCTTCGCAAAAATACGTTTGGTATTGGAGGATCTGCAAAACTCGCTAACAGGTTTACGTTTAGTGGTACTATGAATTATGCGATGACAGATTTTGTATCTCCTCCTACTTCTACCAGTTTTGGCAGTAACCCTTCTACATCATCGATATTCGGAAACCTTATTTATACGCCAAGAGCTGTTGATTTAATGGGACTTCCTTTTGAGAATCCACTTGATAAGTCATCTGTATATTATCGAGGAAGCAATGATATTCAAAATCCTCTATGGACGGTTAAAAACGCAAAAAATGGTCAAAAGGTAGAGAGGGTGTATGGTAATATGCAGCTTAAGTATGACATCCTTCAAAACTTAAGTATCAGTTATAGGGTGGGTTTTGATGGATATAATGACTTTAATTACCTGGCACAAAATAAAGGGGGTGTAGCAGGTGGTTCACAATATCAGTTGGGTATATATCGTACGGTTAATGGTAGAAATACGATATGGGACCATACGCTAGTGGCCAACTGGAATACATCTATCAGTAAAGATTGGAATGTAGCAGTAGATGCCGGTATTAATTCACAAGAGAGACGCTATGAGCAAAGTGGTATGAAGAGTACTCAGCAACTTGTATATGGCTTATTTAACCATAGCAACTTCATTGTTCATGAAAATACATCAGAAGATGGAGGGGGGTTAGATTTCAAGACGTATCAGCAATCAATTGGTGCGTTTGCTCAAGGTATTTTTGGATATAAGGAATTCGCTTATGTTACCGTGGGAGGAAGGAACAGTTGGACTTCTACTTTAGAAGCTGCTAATCGTTCTTTATTTTATCCTAGTGCCAGCGTTTCTTTCATTCCTACTTCTGCTATTAAATCGCTTAAAGGAAATAAATATATTAATTAACCCAAGTTGCTAGTTAGGTATATATAAAATAAGTGAGCCCTCAAAATAGTTTAAGAGTTACCAGACAATT
>NZ_JBHYCW010000054.1:0-8062 GCF_051861365.1 Sediminibacterium sp.
AAACTGAAAATAACCAAAAAGGAGGCGAATAAAGCCTCCTTTCTTTTTTAAAATTTACTTTCACCGGACAGCAATGGTCAATATCACTGACCCACCCTGACAAAGCTGTAAAGGTCCAGATGCATTGATGGTAGGTGTGGTAACTGTATAATAAGAAATTGTTACAGGTGCTGAAGTCGCAAAACATCCATCTTTCGATACCGTAACAGTATAAGTACCCGGCCCTACAGCAATCGCCCTTGTCGTTGCACCAGTTGACCATTGATACGTATCATATCCTGCGCCCGCATCAAGTGTCTTAGTTGCACCAGGACATACAGAAAAATTTGAACCGGGTATTGGTGTTGGGCAACTAACAGTAGTTACAGTCACTACATTGCTATTAACACTGTTACCACATCCATTACTACTATAACAGTAATAAGTACCTGCACTATTAACCATAATACTATTTCCTGATGCACCAGTTGACCAAGTGATATTGGAGCCGCTTGCAGATAGTGTTGCACTTTCACCATTACAGAGTAGTAAGCTACCTGATGGTGTAACACTGGGTGCAGTAGGAATATTATCGGTTGTTACAACAATGAAATTACTCGCACTCGACTGTCCGCACGCATTAATGGCGCTTGCAGAATAAGTACCGGACGCACTCACAGTTATACTGTTACCCGTTGCACCATTTGACCAGATATAATTACCTGTAGAACCAGACGCAGTCAGCAAAGCTGTTGCACCATTACACAATGGCATCGTTGAAGTAGTAGCAATAACTGGCGGGTCTGGCAACACTGCGTTTGCAGGAATAAAACGGTACTCCGTATATGGGGCATCGTTATCAATTATACCATAAGCACCAATGATAACTACATTGCCTGTTTGGTGAGGGATGGTATAAGAATACACGGCATTAATACTACCGGCAGAACCATATTCAATATGGCTACCGGACTGTACATGAAAGGAACTTGCATACCTGCCCAGTACTCCGTCTGTCCGTAAGTTTTTTACTTTGAAAGAAAGACTTAGCTGACCTGTTGCACAGTTATAGTTTTCTGAGATCAACTCGACCTCGATATAATTATTTCCCGGCAAAGGTTGCGCCTGCATGACAAGGGGCAACAGCAGGCACATAAGTAGCCCCCACCGGTAAAACCGGTGTAAAACACTTGTTCTCATAACGATTGTTTAAAGTGAAAAAATTAGTAACCTAAATGATGGGAAAGGGATAACCCGACTATCCATCGGCACCTGCCGATGTCAGGGTTAAAGAGAATTTTTTGTTGGGCAAACAAACCAATGCGAAAAACATCTGTCAGATAATATTGGTAAGCAATCTCACCTGTAAGTCCAAAACTTGATCGCCTAGAAAATGGCCAGTCCTTATATAACCAGGGTTCCTGATCTACCTGCCAGTTTAGTCCGATAGCTCCGGTAAGTCCACCCCTTTTCTCCAAAAATGTACCAACTAACTGGTCACAGTGCAATAAAAGATCAGCACCGTAAGAACGATACAACAAATGATGTTTCGTTCCTTTCTCCATAAAAGCACTTAGCGATAATTTAAATGGACTGTTGGAATAATGTGTATAGCGCAGTGAAAGAAAATCGGCAGGGCTAAAAGATTTACCTGCCACAAAACTGATAGATTGGGCATTTGCAGACCAACACATCAAGCTCATCATCATCATTGCAAATAGCTTCATAGTTATTTTATTTTGATAACACAAAGCTACTGCGACTAAAAAGTGAAGAGATTTTATTTGATCATTCTTACAAGATTGATCATCAATTATGAAACTTGACGAAAGATTTATATTTCATATGAAACATTTTGAGAACAAGCTCCAAAAAATGCGATTGTATTAAATTGATTCACTTCCAAAAATCCCTGTCGTTCAAATAGGTAATACTTATCTTTATGAATCATATTACTTGGCTTTCCAAGCCAAGTAATATGATCACTCTTAAATCAATTAATTCTTGAAGGCAATAATCATTGAAGATGAAGCGAAGAGCAGGAAACACCTTGAAATGCTTCTACGAAAACATTGCAGCAATATTGAACTATGCGGAACTGCCGCTGGTATTGGAGAAGCGAAAGAATTATTTTATAAATGTATCCCCGACTTACTCTTTCTCGATATTGAACTAGGAGATGAATCCGGATTTGATCTTTTAACAGAACTAAGTCAGCAAAACTTTGCCGTTATTTTTACAACAGCTCATGAACAATATGGTATCAGGGCTATTAAATTTTCTGCGATTGATTATTTATTAAAACCCATACAACCAAAAGAACTTATTCTCGCTGTTGAAAAAGCAGTGACACAACAAAACATAAAAGGTTACCAGCAACAAATTCAACATCTATTAACACAGTTGTCGCAAAAAACAGGAACTGAACGAACGATTGCTATTCCTCAAAGCCGTGAACTGCGTTTTGTTCAGGTCTCCGATATTATTCATCTAATAGCCTCCAATAATTACACCCACCTGATATTAAAAGATGGAGAAAAACTAACTGCATCGAAAGGTATTTTTCATTTCGAACATTTATTAGACAAGACAGGTTTTATCCGTACCCATCAGTCTCATTTGGTCAACGCCTCATGTATCAGGAGTATCCGTACTAAGGGGCAGGTATATGAAATTCAATTAACCAATGGCGATCTTGTTCCTGTTTCAAAACGTAATATAGTTACAGTGCGTCAGGTCATCCAATCATGAAATTCAAAAACGGCTTCTGCCTTTCCTAACATTACATCTAATGAAAACTCGATAGAAGTAACAGGAAACAATACTTTTAAATGCCGAATCCTTTGTCGTGTAAACACCAGCCCATGCCCACCCGCTGTTGACTGCCCTTTCCTTTCTGAGGAGGCATTATTGACAATGCGAATAAACATAGATGATCCTGACAAACTGATTATTAATTTAATCCAGCCATTCTCGCCAAGAGAAGCTGCACCATGTTTCACAGCATTTTCAATAACTGGTTGTAGCAACATGGGAGGTATTTCAATTTCTGCTAAATGAATATCTTCAGAAATCTGAATGGAATATTGAAATCCAAAACGCAATTGTTCTATCTGCATATACTTTTCCATCAGTTCAATTTCTTCTTGAAGACTAATCAGTATTTTGTCGGAGTTTCTTAATGCTTCTCGCATGATAGAAGAAAAAATGGACAAGTAATGATTAGCCTCTTCTCTTTCTCCATCCATAATCAATCCTTCGATAGAACTCAGCGCATTAAATATAAAATGCGGATTTAATTGAGATTGAATAGTAGTTAGTTGTTCTTCTAGTCTTTTTCTTTGTTCAGTTAATTTTCGGAGTCTGCGTTGATAAAAGAATCGGGTAGCAAATATTACCAGAATAATCAGTAATACTAAACCAACCATTTGAACCCAGATAATCTGGTACCAGTAAGGACGAATAATTAAATGATAGGTTATCTGCTCTTGTTGATTAGGATACCGTAATTCGAGTTCATACGCATTTCCTTCTACAAGTTCTGGAAGTGCAAGTATGTGACCGGTCATTTTCCAAAGCCCTTCCTGCCTATCGTCCCGTTTTGTTAACCGATACTGAACCACAGTATCCGTCAATAAAGGATAGGTTTGTAACGTTAAAGTTAGCTTGTCTCCAGGATCAATAATGATTTGCCGCCCATTCATTTTTTCGTAACCCAATGGGATATATGGTTTCCGCTTATGTTGTTTGGCGTGAACGCTATTATCCAAACTATCAAAATTACGATTGACCCTATACCCTGTTATTTGAGGAACAAGAGGTTTGACTACAAATCCAATTTGCTGAACAATAGTACCATGTGGGTTTTTCCAAACCATAAAAAACGCTTGATTTACTTCCATGACTGTATCTACCAGTAAATCTCTATATTCTAAACGTCTCTCTCGTTTGTTACTTAAATAGGAAGAATCCCCGACCAAAAAAAGTGAAAGGGCTTCCTGTTCTTTAAATGCAAATGGAGGAGATACCTGGATTAAATGATCAAATTCGATGGATGACTGGCGAGGTGCCAATTTTACACGAATACGGCCTGTTCCTGTTTCAAACTGTTTTTGATCCTTCCATCTGAAAATAACAGGATCTGATTCTATTAGCACTGGCACACGATTCAATACGCAAATTGTTTGCCTTAATGAGTGATGCTGTGCATATATGTTTCCATAAAAGCAAATTAGAATAATGATGGAATAGCGGGTTTTCATTATTTTAAAATTACAAATTCCTTTAATAACATCCCAATTCACATTAGTCTACGATAATGACACAATGTGGTTTAACCGTAGTGAATTGTAAAGGCAGTTTTGTTTCAAAAGAAGGAAACATGAAAACAAAACTACTATGGTCACTTTTATTACTATCTGGTGTTGGATGTGTTAAATCAGATACTAACCTTGATAACATCGTAATAAAACAGGAAGCCATTTTTGCTTCAAAAAAAGAGGCGGTTGAAAAAATACGCAGGTACCTGTCTGAGAAGAAAGCAGAAGAAAAATTGATCGACATTGAAAATATCTCATACGTTCATACGCCGACCAGAACAATTGCACTTGTTTTTTATCAATCGAATACGGGTACGCATAACCTTGTTGTAGAAAGAACTACTGGGCAACAGGAAGAATTCAGAACAGAATCAATTACAGTGTGCGATGGGGAATTGTGTGCTTGTAAAGTCACTGCAAGAATTGATAATACAGGCAATGTGACAATTGGATGTAATTGTTCTAGTTGCGAAATGATCACCACCCAATACTAGTTATGTATCTGCACCCAGATTCAAACTTATTAGGTGAAGCCATTGAACCTTTGGTAATCCCACAACATTTACAACACTATCTGCTAACTGGGTTTTCTCACAATTTTATTAAAGCAAATGGGCTTAGTTTATTGACACAACATTACGAACATCCTGAGTTGGATATCTACCTGCACCATATTCAGGCTGCAAAACAGCTTCGGTTAGTTGCAAAAGCTGCCAGTAAACGTATGATATTGGGCTACTTGGTCAAAGGAGATGTTAACCTCTATTTTCATGATCAGACAACAATATCTGTTTCGTTGCAATCAATGTTATTTTTCAAAGCCCAGACAGGAAAGGAGATTCAACTTGAATTTGAAGCAGGTAATCACGAAATGATTTATTGTTGTTTGAAACCTGCATTTGAAAAGCTGATATTGCAATGGTATCCAATTTTGTCCGATCAATCAATAGCACCCTGTCATTTCCATGTCTCCCATTGGGTACACTATCAATGGCGCGAATTATGGAACAACGATTTTCCATCAGTTATATACCCTGGTTTCGTTGCTGAAAGAATACGTACTCTTTTACGACACCTTGTTACTGAACAACTCTCTGCTGAAAAAAATAGAAACTTACACTTGCTGCATCCTGAAGTCCCGATTACTATAGTGGAAAAAGCTTATACCGCCCGTCAGTTTATTGATGCGAAAATTGGGCAACCGCTTAGTTTAAAAAATCTCGCCCAACTAACAAGATGGAACCTACAGGGCTTAAAACAGGGTTTTGTGCAGGTATTTGGAATCAGTCCTCACCGATATATGATTCAGCAGCGCATGAAAATAGCACTTTCTATGATCCAGCAGACCGAAGAACCCATTCAGGTTATTGCACGCACATGTGGCTATACCAGACCGCATCATTTCATCCATCAGTTTAAGCTAACTTATGGTATGACTCCAGGAGAAGCAAGAAAAATATAAATATAATAGATTGATTATCAATAATTAGAATAATTTTTGTCAAGTTTATACCATTAAAAACTTGACAAATAAAATATCTTAATACCTTTATCTAGTGAAAACAGAATCACTTAGTAAAGCCATCACTCATAAAATAGAAAACTTACCGGAAGGTGAAGTGTTCGATTATAAATATTTCAACCTCCCATCTGCTAATGAAATAGCATTAGCACAAACACTAAGCAGGCTCAATAAAAAGGGAGTAATTGAAAGAATAACAAAAGGGAAATTTTACAAACCGCGTAATACCCTATTTGGTAAAATAAAACCACTTGAAGATGAGGTAATAAAGACCGTAACCTACAGAGGAGATAAATTGATTGGATACCTGACGGGGGTAACGCAATACAATAAAATGGGCTTAACCATGCAGGTGCCAAATGTACTTGTGATCGGAACCAATCATGTTTTACCTGCAAAAAAAATCAACAATTATAAGATCAAGTACAGCAAACGCAATGTTCAGATAACCGAAGAAAATATATCGTTATTACAACTGCTTGATGCTATTAAAGACATCAAAATAATACCTGATACCAAGATCGACAGTTCTTTCAAACGACTGACTGATATGATCCAGAATCTTACACCCATTCAGCAAAAAAAAATATTACAATTAGCTATGCAGTACAATGCAGCAACAAGAGCATTGACAGGAGCCATATTTGAAAAATATGTACCGGAATTACAGGTAAGGGAACTAAAACAATCACTGAATCCATTAACCCGATATATGATAGGTATTTCCAAAGAATTATTACCAAATCAACCAAATTGGAACATAGAATGAACTTTCATGAATCAACAGCATTCCCGGATGCACTAGCGGTAGCAGCCGAAGTATTGGGAATACGCCCGGTCCTGATCGAAAAAGACTATTGGGTTACTTATATCCTGCGTAATCTGGCATTCTCAAAATATGCTGACATAATTGTTTTCAAAGGTGGAACATCTCTTTCTAAAGCATTTAACTGCATAGAACGTTTTTCAGAAGACATAGACCTCGCCCTATTATCACAGGAAGGAATGACAGGATCAAAAATAAAAAAATTACTAAGCGAAATCGATCATACGATAACAGAGGGGATGGAATATGTAAGAGGTGACAAAAAAGGTCGCAACAGAAAAACCTGGTATAATTATCCAAAAACACAAAGCGGTCAGTCATTTGGCGCGGTAAAGGAACTGATTCAGTTAGAAATTAATGCCTTTACCAATCCTGTACCACATGTGAGGCGACAGATAAAAACCTACCTCTACGATTTTCTTCTTTCAAGAGGTAATGTAGACCTCATTAACCAATACCGTTTAGAGCCATTTGAATTAAATATCTTATCACTGGAGAGAACTTTTTTCGAAAAGACATTATCACTCAACCGACTTTCCTATGAAGGCGTAGATATATTAAAAGAGAAAATCCGACATTTTTATGACTTGCATCAGTTATATCACCGAACCGATTTAAAGCAGATTATTTTTGAAGATAAAAATTTTGAAATTCTTTCACTTGCATTATCTGATGATGCAAATTTCCAAACTTTTGATGGTGAATGGAAAGGGAAATTATTGAGCGATTCTCCATTATTTACTTCACTGGAAACAATCTGGGGCGACCTGACTCCAACTTATACAGAAGAATTGTCGAATTTGATCTGGACAGACACCTTACCACCACCGACAGAAATATTAGAAGTGATGAAAATGATAAGAGCCTTTGTTCAACGATTCGATCAGAATAGGGAGCACTTTTAGTTTTGTAATATGAATCAACTTAAGACAGAAATACTACAAAGGCTTTTCCGGTAAGAAATCAAAAGGAGGTATTTGAATATTTTAACACGCATATTGATTATACATGCTATATCTACATATAAACTGAGAGCTTTAGATAGTAACAATAAAATCACCAATAATCCTGTGATGCCTGATGACTATTTCTTCTTAGGTCATTTTTCTGAAAAGAAATCACTAATTGAGGTTTCTAATGCCACCGATAACTTCACTATAGTATAAAATTCAATGTTTCGTAGCCCGTTTTCAATTCTACTTATCTCAGATCTGTCAATACTGGTCATAACTTCAAGCTGAAGCTGGGTAAGGTTATTCTTTTCTCGAATTTCTCTTAAACGTTGCCCAAATTGCTTTAGCTCAGTTTTATACCTTTTTTCTTCTTTATTCACATAACAATTGTAGGCTCCCCCAAAAAGTTGTCCATTCTTGGTTAGAGTTAACGGGAAAAAGCTTGTTAATTTTAAACTTTGAA
>NZ_JBHYCW010000055.1:0-7589 GCF_051861365.1 Sediminibacterium sp.
ACACAGAACCGCGGGCTCCAATATGCCCAATGGTTATTAGATAACAAAAAAGGTCAACCTTTTTTATGTAATTGACACTCATTCCTTATTCCTTATTCCTCTGTTTCTTTCAGCGCCTTGATCAAATCCAACGCTTCCGCTACCACATCACACATAATCGTGATCAGTGAGCCGGGTTTAGCAGTGTTATAGGCGTGCATGATGGCCTCTTTTTCATTATAAATAATGGTCAGCGGGATGTCTTTCCCCTTGGTATCATTGATGCCTTCTACCAGCAGGTTTACAATTTCTTCCGCTGTTCTACCCCTCAGATTTTTATCCTGCCGGATGATGATCTCATCAAAACTACGTCCGGAAATGCGTCCCAATTCCCTGATATCTTCATCCCTCCGGTCGCCGGTACCACTGATAATACCCACTTTGGGTGAACCATCCATTTTTCCCACAAAATCACAAAGCAGTTCCAGTCCGGCCGGATTATGGGCAAAATCCACCAGAAACTTAAAATGTTTGAATTCAAACATGTTCAGTCTACCCGGGGTTTGTGAAGGAGATGGAACAAATGTGGTAAGGGCAGTTCGAATATCTTCTATACTGATGTCTTTAAAAAGATAGGTTGCCAAAACTGCCGGAAGGGTGTTCATAATATTGTGTACCGCTTTTCCGCCATAGGTAATAGGGATCTCACTCACTTTAATTACTCGAATCTTCCAAGTGCCTTTGAGGATAGATACATATCCATTTTCAAAGACCACTGCATATCCGCCTTTATTACAATGTTCCTGAATGCGCGGATTCATCTCATCCATGCTGAAATAAGCTACATTACAACTGAGTCCCTTGTGCATATTGTACACCAGATCATCATCTGCGTTCAAAATCGCAAAACCATGATTGAAAGTGGTTTCAGGTATCACGGCTTTTACGCGAGCCATTTGTTCCAATGAGTCAATTCCACCAAGACCAAGATGGTCGGCAGTTACATTCGTAACAATACTAACGTTACAGTTTTGGAATGCCAAACCGGCTTTCAATAAACCACCGCGAGCGCATTCCAGTACTGCAAAATCAATCGTAGGATCTCTTAATACAAATTGTGCACTTAATGGTCCCGTACAATCACCTTTCATCATCAATTGGTTCTGTATATATACACCATCACTGGTGGTATAACCCACTTTTCGTCCGGCTGTTTTACAGATATGTGCGGTGAGTCGGGTAGTGGTGGTTTTACCATTGGTGCCTGTAACAGCAATAATCGGGATACGACCATCAGAACCTTTGGGGAATAACATATTGATCACCGGCTCCGCCACATTTCGTGGCAAACCTTCTGCAGGTTCAATGTGCATACGGAAGCCGGGAGCTGCATTGACTTCCAAAACAGCACCTCCATTTTCATAAATAGGTGCACGCAAATCAGGCGCCATGATATCAATGCCGCAGATATCCAGTCCTATGATCTTGGCGATTCTTTCTGCCAGAAAAATATTTACCGGATGCACTTCATCCGTTACATCCGTTGAAGTGCCACCGGTACTCAGGTTGGCGGTTGGTTTCAGTAATACCAATTCATCTTTTGGTGGTATGGTTTCTAAAGTATAGCCCTTTTCATCCAGCATTTTTTGTGTGAACTGATCGATGGTGATCTGTGTCAATACTTTCTCATGTCCATACCCTCGGCGCGGATCTTTATTGGTTTCATCAATCAACCACTGAATCGTATGTACACCATCTCCAATGACGGATGCAGGTGTTCTGAGTGCCGCACAAACAAATTTGTAGTTGATCACCAATACTCGAAAATCGACTCCGGTGATAAATTTTTCTACAATAACAGATCTGCTGTATTGCTTAGCAGCTTCAAATGCCCTGAGTGCCTGCTCCCAGTTGGTAATATTGGTCGTATTACCTTTTCCATGATTGCCGTCAATCGGTTTGATCACCAATGGATAGCCAAATTTGGCAACAGCTTCTTCCAGTCCAACTTCAGTTCTAATGACGGTGCCTTTAGGTACAGGTATTTCAGCAGCTTCCAGTAAATTTTTGGTTTCCTCTTTATCACAGGCAATATCCACGGCAATATTGGAAGTAGTACTGGCAATGGTGGCTCTGATTCTTTTCTGATGAACACCATATCCCAATTGTACAAGACTCTGTTTGTTCAATCGGATATAAGGAATACCACGTTTAGCGGCTTCTTCCACAATACATCCTGTTGAAGGTCCTAAACGCGTGTCTTCTCGAATTTCACGTAAACGTTGGATATCTTCCGACAGATCATAACTGCTTGCATCCACCAATGACTGCGCAATACGAACAGATGCTTTGGCGGCATACACACCGGCATCTTCTTCCATGTAATTAAAGACTACATAGTATTCACCTTCTTTACCGGTGCCCCTTGTTCTCCCAAATCCACAATTCATACCTGCCAATGTTTGTAATTCAAGCGCAATATGCTCTATGACATGACCCATCCAAGTGCCTTCATCCACTCGCTGAAAAAATCCACCGGGTTTGCCAACACTGCAGCGATGCGAGTACATGGAAGGAAAAAGTTTTTTGAGGCGTTCACGAAAGCCTTCAATGGTATTGGTGGGTCTTTGCTCCAGTTCTTCCAGATCTAATTTCATCTGAATGAGTTTGGGGCGACGAACACTCCAATAATTGGGTCCACGTAGTATTTTGATCTCTTCAATTTTCATACAGTAGGTTTGGTTGCTTATTTATTCACAGAAAATGCCCATTAGGGAGGATGATGAATATAGTACATTTTTGCATAAGCCTTAGCCGATGAAATCACTTATTTTTGTTTGGAAAGAATTTCTACTGAATGCGTATTCCGAAGGGTAAACTGATCGCTATAGGCGGAGCTGAAGACAAAGGAACTGATCTTGAAAAAGGGGAGTTTCTCCGTAATAATCTTAATTTTTTTGAATTAGGTATTCTGCGTCGTATCGTGGAAGAAATAGGAGGTGTTCACTCTCGCATTGAAGTGGTCACCACGGCTTCTACCATACCATATGAAGTGGGAGAGAACTATCTGAATGCTTTTGGAAAAATTGGTTGTACCGATATCGGACTCTTACACATTCGCAATCGCGAAGATGCCATGCGTGCTGATTATGTAGAACGTATCCGTACATGCGCCGGTGTCATGTTCAGTGGAGGCAATCAACTCAGACTCTCCGCTATTTTTGGCGGAACTGTTTTTTTGAAGACCATCCATGAAAGATATCAGTCTGAAAGTTTTGTGATTGCTGGTACTTCTGCCGGTGCCATGGCCATGAGCAATACCATGATCTATGAAGGCAATGCCACACGCGCTCATTTGAAAGGAGAAGTAAAGATCACTACCGGGTTGGCATTTATGGACAATGTCATCTTCGATTCTCACTTTGAAAAACGCGGACGTTTTGCAAGATTGGCACAAGCTGTAGCTGCCAATCCATCTTGTATTGGAATTGGATTGGGAGAAGATACCGGCATGCTCATCACAGAAGGCAACCGAATGGAAGCCATCGGTAGTGGACCTGTGATCATTGTGGATGGACATGATATTCGTCACAGCAATATGGCCGATATCCCCGAAGGAAACCCCATCACCATTGAAAACCTCAAAGTACATTTCTGCGCCAAAGGAAATGGATACCTGGTAGAAGAAAGAACCTTCGTAGAACAAATGGGGACTAGCACTACGCCTGTTATGACAGATGTGTATTAGGGGCTTTTAGTCCATGGTCCATAGTCCATAGCGTATAGCATATAGATCATGGCAGATGGGATGTTTGTATAAAAGCTAATAAAGATGTTGACACCCGATAACCTGATTACCTGATCATCCGATAACCCGATCACCCCATGAACAAACTCATTCTCTTCACTTTATTCATCGCTGCAATGTTTCTATTGTCTGCTTATCGTTCTGATCGCAAAAAGAAGATTGTATTTTTTGGTGATTCTATTACAGAGTTGGGGGTGAAGTCGAACGGATATATTCGCGTCTTGGAAGAGATGATTCGTAATGAAGATAAATCTACCCAGTATGAGTTGGTTGGTAAAGGAATCAGTGGTAATAAAGTGTACGATTTGTTTTTACGAATGGAGGAAGATGTATTGAAATTGCAGCCACATATTGTAGTCATCTATATTGGTGTGAATGATATATGGCACAAGAGTATGATGGGAACGGGTACTGATTATGATAAGTTCGGGAAATTCTATCAAGCCATTGTAGATAAAATGAAAGCTTCAGGTATTCAGGTGATTTTATGTACACCGGCAGTGATCGGTGAAAGATATGATGGTACCAATCAGCAAGATGGAGAACTCAATCATTACAGCAACTGGATCAGGAACTATGCAGCAGACAATCATTTACCACTGGTTGATCTGCGTGCAGCTTTTTTAAATTATAGTAAGACCCATAACCCAAATAACCAAGATTCAAGAATACTCACCTATGATCGCGTGCATTTGAATGATGCAGGAAATAAATTGGTAGCAGAGCAGATGTGGGAGAAGATAAAAACGATCAAATAATCCGTCCATATTTTATCTAAACTAAGCTCATGAAACGTTTCATTTTTTATTGCTTGATGGCGTTGAGTCTAATGATGTTTGCATGTTCCAATAAAACATCAACACCCGTACTTACCCCTCATGAAGGATTTGTACAAGTAAAAGGTGGAAAAATATGGTATCGTGTTTGGGGTACTGGTGAAGGGGTTCCGATTGTGATGATACATGGTGGTCCGGGTTTCACCAGTTATTACCTCACACCATTGGCTGATTCTTTATCGAAAGAGCGAACTGTAATCGTTTTTGATCAATTGGGTTGTGGACGCTCTGATCAACTAACTGACACCAGCTTGATGAATATGCAAGCGCATGTTGACCAAGTATCTGCTTTATTGAAGGCATTGAAGATCGAAACTTTTGATCTTTATGGACATTCATTCGGTACCATGTTGGCAACGGACTTTTATTTACAGCACCCTGAAAATATTCGATCCATCGTATTAGCAAGTCCATGTTTACGCGTTGCCAATTGGATATCAGATGCAGATACATTGATGATGCAATTGCCTCCCAATGTGGCTACTGTTTTGCAAAATTTCCGAAAAGGAGACAAACAAGATTCTTTGGAATTGGCCAATGCGCTCACACTGTATTATAACAGTTTTTACAATCGTAAACAGCCATTATCACCTTATGTCGATAGTTCTTTGCGATTACAGTCCTTACAAGTGTATCGGCATATGTGGGGACCTGAAGAGTTTGTTGCAAACGGAAATCTGAAAGATTATAATCGTATGCCCGATTTGTCAACAATTAAAGTGCCGGTACTATTCACAACAGGACAATATGATGCTGCTCGCCCATCGACTGTGAAAAGTTACCAGCAATTGGTGAAAGGGGCTGTATTTGAAGAGATACCTGATGCCGGACATTCTACCATGACAGATCATATTGAAGCAGATCTGAAAGTATTAAGAGCTTTTTGGAAAAAATTATAAACTAAATAAAGACACTGCTGTGTAAAGAAATGAATGCAGCTTTAGGTTTTCAAATATTTTGATTGTGATGGGACGCAGATTTTTATGATCAGTTATGATTCATCATAATAAATCATAAAAATCTGCGTCCCATCATACTACACCACTTTCACCAAAAAGTAATTCTTTTTCCCTTTTTGAATCAATAAGTATTTATTCTGTAGAAGGTCGGAACTTGTGAGTGTTGTTTTTTCTGTAGCTATTTTTTCTTTATTCAAACCTACGCCACCGGATTGCCACATCTTACGTGCTTCGCCTTTGCTGGGGAAGATATTCGTTTCAGCTAAGAAGCTAACCAGATCATAGCCGGCTTCTAATTGTGTTTTGTTGATCTCAACTGTAGGAACACCCTCCATTACTTGTAATAATTGTTCTTCACTCAAGCTTTGTAAAACTTCTGTTGTGGCATTACCAAAAAGAATTTCAGAAGCTTTCACCGCAAAATCATAATCCGCTTTGCTGTGTACAAAACAAGTTAGCTCTTCCGCCAATTTTTTCTGGAGTGCGCGTTGATGAGGAGCGGCATCATGGGCACTGATAAGTGCCTCAATTTCTGCAACAGGTAATAGGGTGAATATTTTGATCCAGGTTTTAGCATCATCATCGCTGGCATTCAGCCAGAACTGATAAAACTGGTATGGGGAAGTTTTTTTAGGATCCAACCATACATTTCCTTTTTCTGTTTTACCAAATTTACCACCGTCTGCTTTGCGTATCAGCGGACAAGTAAAAGCAAATGCTTCACCTCCTGCTTTTCTGCGAATGAGTTCGGTTCCAGTGGTAATATTTCCCCACTGATCGCTTCCGCCCATTTGAAGTTTGCAGTTTTTATTTTGATAGAGCCAATAGAAATCATACCCTTGAATTAATTGGTAAGTGAATTCAGTAAAACTCATTCCTGTATCACCTTCCAATCTTTTCTTCACACTGTCTTTCGCCATCATGTAGTTAACAGTGATATGTTTTCCGGCATCACGTATAAAATTCAAGAAGCTAATTCCCTTAAACCAGTCATAGTTATTCAGCATTTCAGCTGCATTGGCTTTAGCTGGGTCAAAATCCAGAAATTTTTCCAATTGTCTGCGAACCCCCTCCTGATTAAAAGCCAATATTTCTTCGCTCAATAGATTTCTTTCTTCACTTTTACCCGTAGGGTCACCAATCATACCGGTAGCACCTCCAACTAAGGCCATGGGTTTATGTCCGGCACGTTGTAAATGAACCAATAATAAAATAGGAACCAAACTGCCAATATGTAAACTATCTGATGTTGGGTCAAAGCCAATATATCCGGAAACCATTTCCTTATTCAATAATTCCTCAGTGCCGGGCATAATATCCTGAATCATACCTCTCCAGCGCAGTTCCTCAATTAATGTCATCTTATGTTGATTTGCGGCAAAAATAGTGAGTAGTGAGTTGTGAGTAGTGAGTTTTTTGTTGGTGGGTGCTGGGTACTAGGTACTGGGCGATAATTTGTGGGCTAAAAATTTTATACTAGCACCTAGCACCTTGTACCTAGTACCCAACACCCATTCCTCATTATCTTTGCTCCATGCGAAAAGTAGGAGAAGGTACCCGTACCTTGAATTTTGTGATCGATACTTTATTGATTTTATTTTTGGCTATCGGCTTTAATAAAGGCTGGACATTCTACGTTCGTTACTGGGGTTATCCTTATTTGAACTTTGGTTGGATCTTTTTTGGGGTATTGTTTCTTTACTACAGTTTTTTTGAGATCATATTTCAAAGGAGTCCGGCCAAATGGCTGAGTTACTCTAAAGTGGTCAATCAAGAAGGTAAAAGAGCCGCTTTCTGGCGAATACTGATACGCAGTCTGGCAAGAATTACCGTGATCGATCTTTTTTTCATTCCTATTATAGGTAAACCACTGCACGATTGGGTGAGTGGGACGGAAGTAGTGAGTAGTGAATAGGTGCAAGGTGCTAGGTATTAATTAACCCAAGTTGCTAGTTAGGTATATATAAAATAAGTGAGCCCTCAAAATAGTTTAAGAGTTACCAGACA
>NZ_JBHYCW010000056.1:0-6904 GCF_051861365.1 Sediminibacterium sp.
CGGTCATCCTACGCTTTTTACCTGCCGGAGGCGCTTCATAACATTGCGGACAACCCAGTTGCGACATTCGTTCAAATTCCGGGGGAGTGATACCTGATGCTTCCATTTCCCCCACTACCACCTGCGCTTCAAACTCACCAATAGGTGTTGAAAAGGGTGTGGTGGTATTCAAAGTGGCATGCAAAAAACCCGGGGCATTATTCCCCATGATCAAGGCATTGTAACGAGCAGGGCCCCACCATACATTTTCTGTAGATATCCCGGCTGCAAAACCTGCAAACTTGTATTTTAAAGCTGACTGTCCGGCATATACGGTGCTCAACTTTTGCTCACCAAAATAAAGCGGCATATCAATACGATTGCCCAACATGGCAAAATACCGAGCATAATAATTCCCCAAATTATTCATGGCCGGAGGTAATAACGGTTTACCTGTTGTATTGGCTGCATTCACCCACTCAGGTTGTATCTGAATCAACAAATCCTTGGTCTCAAATCTGGCGCCGACTGTTACACGCTGTTGTAACCCAATAGCCGGATACAGATTTTCATCATTATAACCATAGGGTAAAGCAGAATTATTTTGAATCGTTATACCTACAACAGATTGAAAAAGAAAAGTATCTTTTTTTTGTCTAAACAGATCTTGCTTAGATCGAGCTTGATAAGGTTGCACATGGAAAGAACTCTTGATACTGCTATCCCCCGCCAACTGTAATCTTCGATAATAGTCCTGTATCTGTGTTTGCTGCAATAACCCTTGTTGTGCACTCGCTATTGTATGGATTGCAAAACACAATACCAGCATTCCTGTCAACTGAATAGTTCTTACCATAAATATGTAGCCGTTATAAAGCCATAAAAATTAAAGCGGTTATTTCCTTTTTCCCAAGCATAATTCTTGGTACTTACACTTTGCAACTCAGCATTCAGAATAAAATGTTTGAATTGTTTCTGACCATTCAATCCAATGGCAAAATCATTCCACTTCACATCTCTTAATCCGAAATTAGATAAAGGAGCTGCTACTATTGCCGTAGGACCATGATGTATACCCTGCACCACCATACCCAATCTCGAGAAACCATTCAACCACTGAGTCCTAAACGTATAACAATTGTTGCCTCTCCCAACCCCTGCACCAATGATGCGACTTTGATTCGTATATCCACCTTCATACCCATACCAATCACCTGCAGTACGCAGCAAATAATTCACTGACTCCGACATTTTGGTCATCTCTGCTGAAAAATCCAACCATTGCTGCCCACGATTCAATTTTTTCAGTTTACGAATCCCCAATACATAGGCTGTGGCATGTACTGCATCGGTATTCAAATCACGCAGGTTTAAGAAATTATCACCATAACCATATTCGGTATAGATCTCTGTGTGTGATTCAGGGAAAACCATACGTGCAGATAAAGAAGCCATTTGTTTATAAGCAATACCTGCTCCACCGGTAGGTGTTCCATAAGGATAATTCTGTCGGAGCACACCAAACAACACAGGAAAATATTTTTGCATAAAACTATTGCCTACTCCATTGCTGTCGATATTCATCTTGTATGCATATCCCACCCTAGTAACAGACAGAAATAATCCCTTCACCCATTTCGGATTATAGCTTAATGTGACTGCACTCAAGTAACGCCAATTTTTTTTCAAATCATTCGGACCTGAAAATCCATCGCCGGTATACATCAATGGATTATAATAAGTAGTGTTCAGGTTTTTATTTTCCAATAACAAAGAAGTATCCTCTACCAACTTCCCCCCGATCAACTGAAACTCAAAATTTCCGATAGGTGTTTTGATTGGTTTTGTAGTATTGAATGTCAGATGTGCAAAACCCGGAGCATTATTACTCATCAATAAAGAATTGTGCAAACCCGGTCCCCACCATAAATTTTCGGTGGACAAACCCAATGACAATCCCGCCTTATTCACTCGAATAGAAGATTGTCCTAAAAAAGCTTTAGAATAAGTGCCGCGGGTAGGTGCACCGTAATTAGCATTGAAAGGAAAAGAAGGATTGGCAGCATATACCACTTCAGGCTTCAACTGCACATCCACCCAACCATAAGAAGCATACACCCCCGTTGAAGCCAATGCTTGCAATCCTTTTGCCTGTATAAAGCCGGCCTGGTTCCAAGAATAAGGTCTATCGCTGTTGAATTTGCTATACACATGCAAAGGCAGGACTTCCATCCGCCCTTTCCCATTAAAAAATGATCGTTGTACAGGTGTATACGTACTATTTGAATCAATCAGTCTATACAAACTATCAGTACCCATCCCTCTAGGCATAAAAAAAGGGCGAGCCATCAAAGAATGTTCCGCCCCAATTTTTCCTTGCAATTGCAATATCTTCAACTGATCATCAAACCCCACCATCCCCACCGGCACCGTCTGCCCCACCACAAGACTGCTACTCCCAATCAACCCCACCACCCCACACCAAAAGAGCTTCCATTTCATGTATTCGTTGTTATTGATTATGTAAGTTTAACCCCAAGAAAAGCCGTCATTCTGAGCGCAGCGAAGAACGTCATGTCGAGTCCGCCTTTGGCGGATCGAGACACCCCCTCATCGATAGCACCATCTATGAAGATATTCCCAAAGTCAGAAGATTTCTCCACTTCTCCCGCTTAAAGCGGGATCCGGTCTAAATGACGAACTCTTTTTTAGAATCCCTATAAAACACAAACACCAACCCCACACAAACCAACACCCCACCCAATACCCCAAACAGCATCAACATCCACCATGGCTTACGGCTATCTTTTAAAGGATATTTGGAAACATCCAATACCTGCATCACAGGTGTTTGATTGGCAATGGTCATTCTACTGGCTTCGAGATTTTTCATCACTTCCGCATAAATGGTATAAGCCACCATGCGCTCTCTTTGAGAAACTTCAGCAGGTACTGCTTCCGTTTTATATGCGGCATTGGCATCCAATAGTTGCAAGGAAGCAGACTGGTATGACTTCGCATTAATGATCCGTTGTAAAGAATCGGCTCTCCTTTCCAAACGATCCATATTAGCAGCAGCTACACTGGTTTTTACATTGATGTACAGCTTTCGGGTCTCATCCACCAAACGTTCTGCAAACAGTTTGGAAAATACCGGATCTACCGACTCTGCAGTTACCGTAATGATCGACCCCTTTTTATTCAAACGCTCTGCCTTGATATGTTTTTTCACCAATCGCTCATACAACACATACAACACACTGTCTTGTACCAAACTATGTGCAGCCCCGGGCGCTAAAGATGCAAAACTGACACTGGCAATGGGACCTTCTTTTTTCCGCCACTTTTCTTGTAAGCCGGAAAATACCAAATAACGGTCTGCCAATGTTGGTGATGATTTACCTGCAGTAGTATCTGTCTTCGATAAAAGCACAGTCTGCACGATCGACTCTGAAGTAAGGATATCTAAAATATTGTCTCCTGCCAACATCCCCGAACTACCTCCCAATGCCCCCACATCAAATCCAAATTGAGAAGCCAGTCCGGCCAATCCTCCAGCCATACCACTACTTTTCTCATCCAAAATAAAACTCACTTTGCCTTTATAAGCAGGCTTCTCCACCCAAGCATACAGCAACCCCAACAAAGCCCCGATCACAACAATCAACAGCCCCTTAAAAAAGTGTAACCTCAAATACCCCCAAACCCGCCCCAAAGCATCTAATATTTCCGACATTTTTACTGGTTGCATACGTTATTCTTTTAGTCAAAAGTGAAACGTGAAAGGTGAAACGTGAAAAGAAGTCAACGTCCATTTCACCTTTCACGTTTCACCTTTCACCTCTAATCATCTCGCCGTATTAATCAACACCACCAACAATCCCAAAAACGAAGTCAAACCTGATACTACGGCTACAGCTTCGCCTGTGGTGAGTTTTTTCTTGTCTGAGCGAGAGGGTATATAGATTTCTGATCCCGTTTTGAGGGATGGATAAGAGCGGAAGAATAAAAAGTTACGTGTGGTTCTGATCTCACCATTCGCGTACACTACATATGAATGCCTGCGCGATGCATTTACCGCAAAACCTCCCGAAGCACGTACCGCTTCCTTGAAACTCAGTCCCTCACGATACACAATTTGTTTGGGCAAATTCACCATCCCAAATGTCTGAATGGTTTGAATGGATTTAGGAATCTTGATGATATCCCCTTCTTCCAGGAATACATCTGCCGCACTACCCTTTTGACCCAAAGCATCTGCCAACCGAATACTCACCGGTTTTTGCTGAGCGGCTAAGGTTTTGAGGATCGTACTATCACCACCATCAACCGATATAATATTTTTTCCACTTTGCTGATTGATCAGTCTGGCTTTACTACCCACCAAAGAAGCATCGGAGGAAGTGATTCCTACATAGGTATTACGAATCAACACTGCCCCCTCAGCAAAGGCAGACGATTTAAGTCCACCTGCTCTGTTAATGATATCAGACAAACGCTCATTCTTACCCGATAAGGTATAGGTGCCGGGATACAATACTTCACCTTCAATACTCACTTTGATCTGCTCTTTATACACCGGTAATCGACGAACCGATACCATATCAAAAGGCTTCAGTTCAAACAACAGGTCTTGCGGGTTATCCAGACTAATATCCTTGATCACCGCATAAGAGATCGTATCTCCACCTGCAGATAATCTTCTGGAGATCTCTATTTTTTGTCGGGCAGCACCCTCGCGATATCCATTGGCCAGGAGTACCAGATCCTGCACCCGCATGTTCTCAAAATAATCATACTGACCCGGTTGATTCACTTCCCCATCGATCTCTACCGTATAACGCTCACGCAGATCTGTAGCACGGAAAATATGGATCGAATCTTCACGCTGCAAGTTCAGATTAAAAGTCCCTTTGAGTACTTCCTGAACACTAAAGGAAACCATAGAAGGTGTGAGATCCGTTTTCAATCTTCTCAACAACCCTCTTTCCTGATAAGCATCTTCACGCAGTCCTGCTAATTGCAACAAAGTCTTCAAGTCTTGAGTTTGCGCCAAGCCATAAGCGCCACTATGGTATACCGCACCACTCACCCACACTCGGTTAGCATAGAGGGTGGGTAATGAGTCTACCACTAAAGTATCTCCCGATTGCAATTGAAAAGTTGATAATCCGGAAGAGGGCACGGTTAGCACCTCTCGACCACTACTACCCAATCTGGTTACCCTTACTCTTTCTTTAAAAGCCAAATCCGCAAAACCGCCTGCATATTGTACAAGATCAGCAGCCGTTTCACCCGCTTTCATATCAAAAATGGCGGGCTTCTTCAATGCACCTTTTAAAGCTACTCTTCTATTGTAAGTACCCACACGAATCACATCATCATCTTGTAATAAACGGTTCTTACTCAAATCTCCTTTCAGGAGGAAATCATAGAGATCAAAACTCGTCACCACTTTCCCCCCACGTAACAATTCTATTGTTCTAAAAGATCCAATATCATTCGGACCACCTGATGCATACAATGCATTCATTAAAGTAGCCAATGCCGAAATGGTATAGGTGCCGGGTCTACGTACCTCACCTAATAAGGTGATTTGGATACTGCGTATTTGTCCCACAGAAACCTGCACTGCCACCGCACCGGTAGCAATACCCGGATAAATACGGGTCAAAGCTTTTTTGATCTTCGCTCGCGCATCATCTACAGACAATCCCGCCACTTTAATAGGCCCCAGATTGGGAAAACGAATATCTCCTTCTGTCGTTACTTTTAATTTCTTAGTTACATCAGAGACACCGTACACATCAATCACCAACTGGTCATTGACACCAATGATGTATTGAGAAGGGGTAGCGATAGACAAATTGGGTTCAAAACTCAGATCCAGGTTATCAAAGATCTCCGCCCCAAATACTTGCAACACGCCACTAGAATCTTTTGAACGAATCGAAGGACCTTTGGTCAGCACTTTATTACGTAGTACATAGCTATCGGTTTTGTTGCTATAAGCCAGTTGTCCACCCGCAACCGAAGGATCCAATAAAGCAATACGCTTTTTCAGCAGCAAAATCTGGTCAGACCCCAATCCTGCTTCTTTGGCCTTGGCTTCCAATTCAGCCTCACTGAGGCCCATAAGATTATATTTAGTAGCCAACTGAATGAGTTGTTCATCAGAAAGGCTCTCAATATTCACAGGCAACCCCTGCGCCCCCACCCAAGAGGCAGCACCACCCAGCATCAAAATCACCACCAATAAACTACGTATAATCATTTTCATACACATCCTTGAGGATCAAATATCTGAAAAACAAAATAAACGGAAGAATAATGAATAATCAATGTTGAATGACCAACTTCAACCACCATCATTTCCACCGGCCTAAAGTCCGGTGCTATTTAATTGAACAAACCAATAATTTGGAACCGACCACCTAATCACAAGAAAGATTCTTCGTCCGAAATAATAATCTACGGTTATTAATGCTCGTCTCCTAAGGAGTCTTCATAGGAGTTCTACGAACCTATGGACAGAATGACGGCGTAAGTGGTGACAAAACTGGCAAAGAGGATTGGCAAAGCCAATCCTCTTTGCCCTTATAAATTCCGGCCTTAGAAAAAAAGCGTTAAGAAATTTACGTAGTGAAGCGTTAAGCAAAAGATGATGCTGGGATATAACCAAAAGCTGAAGCACAGCTTCGTTTAATCATTGAACAAATGCTTGGAATTAAACTTCTCCTCAGGAGTCCTTCGGACATCTTTTGTAGCGTAACGAAGTAAATTTTAGCTTTTTTTCTAAAGCCTAGACTTTTTTTGCTTGTCCGCCTTTGGAGGGTTACTTTTTTGTGTCAAGTGATTAGCAGTAGGAACTCCAAACCTGATAAAGTAACTTGTAAAAGCAGTGCTACCACATGCCGTTTTTTTT
>NZ_JBHYCW010000057.1:0-6760 GCF_051861365.1 Sediminibacterium sp.
AGTGTTATTGCCACCTCAAATACAGCAATTACAGGAGACTAGAAAATAATTTGATTTTTTACCGGACAGCAATGGCTCATGGCTCGCAGCTCACAGCTCCTTTACAAAACTGACGGCTCTTCTTTCTGCATAGGTCTCATGGGTTCCCGCCAGCATAAAACCACAATGTCCACCTGCTGCTGTGGTTTCCAATAGAATATTCGGATTGATGGCAGCGGCTTCATATCCTATACAGGCTTCAGATAAAAAGGGATCATTCAATGCTTGAATCAGCAAAACGGGGATTTGAATTTTTGGAAGCAGTGGTTTTACACTGGCACGTACATAAAAATCCAATGCATCAGTATAACCATGTAAAGGCGCGGTATATCGGTTATCAAATTCAATAAAGTTTTTGATCTGTTGATATCCATCATAACTGATTTGATCAGCATAACGAATCGATTTTTCTTGGATCTTTTTTCCCAGCTTCTTCAAAAAACGTTTTACATATACGCTGTTACCGGGTTGCGAGAGCGCTTGTACACTGGCATACAGATCACAGGGAACAGAAACACCGATCACTTTTTTTACGGCCGCAGAAACCTGATCGGGAAACTCCCCTACTAATCGCAAACTCAAACTACCACCCATGCTAAATCCCACGAGCACAATATTTTCATACCCATAGGTATCAATAGCATGTTGTATTACTGCTCTCAGGTCATTTGCATCACCATGATGATAAAAACGCAATAATCGATTAGGCTCTCCGCTACAACTTCTGCAATTCCATCCCAAAGCATCCCATCCCTGCGCCACAAATATTTTGGCCATACCGGTAACATAATGTCTGCCCGAATCACCTTCCAGTCCATGTGTAATGATGACCAATTTTTTCTGATCCCTGTTTTGCTGATGCCAATCGAGGTCCACAAAATCACCATCTGCCAGTTCCAGTCTCTCCCGATGATCATATTGAAAATCTACTTTCCGAAACATGCTGGGATAAATAGACTGTACATGTCCATTCCACTGCCAAAAAGGAGCATGATACGAGGTATCGGAGACGTGTGGCATGTGAAGTTTTCGTAAAAATAATGGGAAAGAAGAAACAAGGAACAAGAAACAGGGAACAAGGAAGGTTCAAGAATCAATATACAAGTTTAAATAGCGCCGGACTTTAGTCCGTCGAAAAGGTATGGGAAAGAAGGAACAAGAAGCAAGAAACAGGGAACAAGGAAGGTTCGAGAATCAATACACAAGTTTAAATAGCGCCGGACTTCAGTCCGGCGAGAAAAAAAATGCGGCATGTGAAATCTTTATAAAGCCAAGATCATAGAGGAGTATAGGATATTAACCGCTGAAATAAAACTTTACTTTGATATTGGAAATTCAATATTCAATATTCAATCGTCTTCTTTTTCTAAACATTGGTTATCGCTTCGTACTATCCTGTCAAAATAGCTTTGCAGTAAACAAAGCATTATGAAACACTTATTAGCATTTGTTATTTTTTTAAATAGTATAGTATCGGCACAAACGGAGACAGATACTATTTCCTTGCCTGCAAAATACCATCCATCTAAAAGTAAGTTTTATGTGCACAATGAAATAGAAATAAATGCTTCACCCGCAACGGTATGGAATATACTTATTGATGCGTTACAGTGGGAAAGCTGGTATAAAAGCGCCAAGAATAGAAACAGATAAATATTTCATGTTGTTCCTGATGGGATGACGAGAAACAACATGAAATATGAACAGCTTAGCAGTTAATCAATTTCTACTCCGCCACAGGTTTTTAAATTATTATAGATGATATCATAAATGCCGGTATTAGACGTAGCGGAAATTTCTATCACTCCATTGGTTCTTGTGGCATTATTTAACATGGCTTCTGTAAC
Source organism: Sediminibacterium sp. (assembly GCF_051861365.1). Lineage (NCBI taxonomy): Bacteria > Pseudomonadati > Bacteroidota > Chitinophagia > Chitinophagales > Chitinophagaceae > Sediminibacterium > Sediminibacterium sp. The sequence continues at coordinate 1,887 of NZ_JBHYCW010000057.1, forward strand.
GGTATTAGTGAGCATTGATAAGTTTAAAGTAGTCAGTGCATTCAAACTAACCCCACTTGCAATTGTGATATTACTTTTTTCTGCTTCAATTTCAAGGGCACTATTTAGCCTAAATATGATCGGCGTAGTAATACCCATTCCATTGGTAAAGTTGCCGCTAAGAAAAAATGCAGCATCTGAACCATTTGGTTGTACTTCTACTTCAAACTCAATATCATCGTATGTTCCTGGGGGCACAAATATTATACCCAGAGTAGATAGTGGGGAAAAGAGATTAATTTTTTGCCTCGCTTCGCTTTTATACTCTACTTCAATACCAGCTTTTGCAGCCTCAAACTCAATTTCAACCGCAGAAGCATAACCAGAAGTCCATACAAGGTTAGCACCCGTTGTACTTCCACTAACTATTGTTGAGAAATTGCGGGTGCTTAACTCGTAGGTTAATCGAGTACCGGATGCTTGCTCTTTTGTACAGCTGGTAAATACCGCAAACGCAAATACAGATAACGAAAGGATCAGATTGTTCTTTTTCATAAGATTTGATTTTAATTTTTCAAAGCATATATAGTATACAGATATTCTAGGCAAGTTTTATGCCATTAATATAACCCAACAAACTTTTCTCGTTAAAAAGCAAGGTTTTGTGCAGTTGTCTTGGCAGACGGCCTAACTACCTGAAGTGCATCAACAAGATGCGAAGTAGATAATGGCATAATTGTTTAGTAAAAAAAGCATTTATGATAATAAAAAGAAACTTTTAAGCTGGATAAAAACGGTTAATTCCCTATATTCCTGCCGTATAAATCCCATTTCCACCTGTTTTAAAAGACAGGAAGCACTAATATAACCCCCTAAAAGCTATTGCAACTGGTTCAAAGTAACCAAGCAGGGTGAAATTGAGCCGCTTGAGCAACCGATAAATAACCGGCTACATAAAAGGGTTAAACTGATGCTGTTTTCCAGAAAATCCTTTTTTTTCGAAAAAAGATTAACAAATAAGCAAATAGCACATATCATATACCTCAAATTAAATAGCTTCTTTTGTCTCTTCTTATCTTCACTCCATGACCGGCGCCAAATACCTCAAATACCTGAATCCGCTCACGCTGTTTGATACCAAGCGGACGCGTGATATTTTTCATGTGAATCCTACCATTATTCCGGAAAGAGTAGAAGCCAGTGAGATCAAAGTGAATGTATATGATTATTCTGCAACTGAATTTGTAGAAAAACAATTGAGTGATATCAAAGATTGTTTTGCTTATCGGGATAATGAGCAGACTACCTGGATCAATGTAGATGGTATTCGTAAGGCAGATGTGGAAGCCGTATGTCATCATTTTGGTATACACTATTTGATTGTGGAAGACATCATGAGTGTGAGTCAGCGACCGAAGATGGATGAGATGGAGAATGTGATGTTCTGCTTGCTCAATATGCTCTACTTCAATGAACAAACCGGTGCGGTGGAGACTGAACAGATCAGTATCATTTTAGGAAAAGGGTTTGTATTGTCTTTCCAGGAAGATGCAGGACGGGATGTATTCAATCCCATTCGAGATAAGTTAAAACTGAATGGCAGTAAGCTTCGTGTGAGCGGTGCTGATTATCTCTGTTATGCGTTGTTGGATATGATTGTAGACAACTATTATATCGTGATGGAGAAACTGGGTGATCGTATTGAGTTATTGGAAGAAAAAATCATCCGTGGCAGCAATACGCGAACACTGGCAGTGATCAATAGTTTACGGAAAGAGTTGATTGTATTGAAACGCAATGTGAGTCCGGTAAGAGAATTGATCAATGGATTTATTCGTAGTGAAAGTGATTTACTCGAAGAAAGAACGACCAAGTATTTTAAAGATGTATACGATCATATTCTGCAAGCGAATGACTTGGCAGAGAACTATCGAGATATGATGATGAACTTACAAGATCTCTATCTCAGCAATGTAAACCTGAAGACCAATGAAGTGATGAAAGTAATGGCCATTGTAACCTGTTTACTGGCACCCGCAACAGTTATCGGCGGCATCTTTGGTATGAACTTCGATCGCATCCCCTATCTCCATCACCAATACGGCTTCTTCATCGCAGTTGGACTGATGTTGATTGTACCGGTTTGGATGTTGGTAGTGTTTAAAAGGAGAGGGTGGTTTTGAAATATGAAATAAGGAACAGAGAAATAAGAAACAAGAAAGTAAAATTTCATTCTTTCGCTACTTTCTGATTTTTTGTTTCATATTTCTCTGTTCCTCTGTTTTCCTACACTTTCACCTGCTCTTCATTAAAGAGATCTATTTTTAAACCATAAATTGCACTTTTCTGTTTCTTAGTACTATTCTTTATGAAGTATAAAAAGCTATTCATTCTTTCGTTGTTGCTTTTCCAAACGCAGATTTTTTTTGGTCAGGTACCTGCCGTTACAGTTTCAGGAATCACAAAGGCAAGTACCGATAAGAAAATACTTCCTTTTGTCAATATTGTATTAAAAAAAGAACGTGACAGCAGTTTTGTAACAGGTACCGTAAGCAATGAAGAAGGGCGCTTTTCTTTATCTAATATAAAACCCGGTAATTATGTAATGGAGTATACTTACACAGGGTTTACATTATTCAGAAAGCCCTTATTAATCGGGAGCTTGAGTGCTTTTCTCGATCTCGGCAATATTGAATTAGCGCCAAGTCCTTCTGTATTGAATGAGGTCATTGTTTCATCAACCAAGCAGAATGAACTGGCTGCAACAATGGATAAAAAATCATATTCAGTTGCGGCCAATATTGCACAGTCGGGGGGCTCTGTTTTACAAGTATTAAAGAACCTTCCGGGCGTAACCACCGGTCAGGATGGTAAAGTAGAACTAAGGGGGAGTGATAAAGTAGCCATTTTAATTGATGGCAAACAAACGGCATTAACGGGTTTCGGAAATCAAACGGGTTTAGATAACCTGCCCGCTTCTGCTATCGAACGAATTGAAATCATTAATAATCCCTCTGCCAAGTATGATGCAAACGGTAATGCCGGCATCATCAATATCATTTATAAAAAAAGTAGGCAAGAGGGATTTAATGGCAAGCTGGGAATGGCAGCCGGATTAGGGGCATTATGGATCAAAAAAGAAAATTTTCCGTCCATCAGACCTCAATATCAATCAACACCCAAAATCAATCCTTCTCTTTCTTTGAATTATCGGAAAAATAAAATCAATACTTTTTTACAATCTGACTGGCTGTATACAGAAACACTGAACAAAAATGAATTTGTTACGCGTACTTATGCAGATGGATCGGTTATTCAACAACAAACCAAAAGAAATAGAAATACCCATTTCTGGAATAATAAAGCCGGCATCGATTGGAATATCAGCAGTAAAGATGTAGTAACGATTTCCGGTTTCTATGGAATAGAAAAAATTATAGATAGAGGTGATGAGCCTTTTTTCAACAAAGACTTTTCAGAAAGAAAAAGACTCTGGCGTTTTTTGGAAGATGAGCTGAAAACCACGGTCATGGCTTCGGGTGTGTACCAGCATAAATTCGATCAGCCCGGACATATATTGGCAATGGGGTTCAATTATACCTTTCACCGGGAAGATGAAAAGTACAATTTTGAAAATATACTTCCGTCATTTACGGGGCTAGATTCTTTTAAGTTGCTATCTGATGAACATGTTGCAGACTTTAACCTTGATTACACCCGACCTTTAAAAAACGGACGATGGGAAGGAGGTATAAAATTCCGCTATCGGAATATTCCCACCAATATGCAATTTAAACCCGGTGTCAACTCTCCATTGGATGTTAGAGCCGGAGGCGCTGCTACCTATACTGAATACATCCCTGCGGTTTATGGAAACTATGTTTTCGAGAGCCATAAAGTAGAAGCAGAAATGGGATTGAGACTGGAGTATGTTGATCTTAATTATCAAGTAAACCCGGATCACAATACGTATAAAAGCGACGGTTACCAATACACACAACCTTTTCCAAACTTGCGCTTTGCCTATAAGATCAATGATAAAAATAAAATCTCTGTGTTTTTCAACAGAAGAGTAGACAGACCCAATGAAGTGGATATTCGCATATTTCCAAAATATGATGATGCTGAAATCATTAAAGTGGGCAATCCGGGTCTTCGTCCACAGTTTACCAATAGTTACGAATTAGGATATAAAACCAATTTTAGTAAGGGTTATTTTTATTCATCAGTATATCACAGACGTACCAGCGATTATATTACCCGTATTGCCATACAAGTTCCTCCCAGTACACTGATCTATAATGTATTTCAAAATGCAGGTAACAGTACGAATACCGGATTGGAACTGGTATATCAGCAAAATTTTTCAGCCGTTTTTTCCTTCAATGCCAATGCGAATATTTACAAAACGGTGGTAGATGATTTTACGGTATTCAGTCAATATCCAACCCCCACTTTGTTTACAGCCAACAAACAAACACAAACATCGGGTAACATCAAAGCCAATGGAATCTTTAAACTGAATCCACAAACAGAATTACAACTGACTGCAATTTATCTGGCACCGGATATCATACCACAAGGCAAAATAGGCAGAAGATTTTCCGTAGACATGGGTATCAAAAAACAAATTCAAAAAGGCAAAGGCGAATTGTTTTTCAATGCTACTGATCTCTTCAACACCCTTCGCATAGAAAGAGTCATTAACGGTAATGGCTTTACACTCAACAGCACAGACTATTATGAAACGCAGGTGTTTCGAGTAGGGTATAGTTGTAAGTTTTGACAGCAGAAAAAATAAAAAATAAGAAATAAGAAATCACTATTGTCCGACTAAATATTTAATAGATGTCATAAAAAAAGGGATGATTACTAAGAATCATCCCGAATAGTTA
>NZ_JBHYCW010000058.1:0-6200 GCF_051861365.1 Sediminibacterium sp.
CCGATTAAAGTGGCACGTGAACTGGGTTCAGAACGTCGCAAGACAGTTCGGTCTCTATCTGTGGTGGGCGTTAGTAAATTGAGTGGACATGTCCTTAGTACGAGAGGACCGGGATGTACGTACCGCTGGTGTATCTGTTATGCCGCCAGGTGTAATGCAGAGTAGCTATGTACGGCAAGGATAAACGCTGAAAGCATCTAAGCGTGAAACCTTCCACAAGATGAGTTTACTTTTAAGGGTCGTCAAAGACTATGACGTTGATAGGCTATAGGTGTAAAGCTGGTAACAGCAAAGCCAAGTAGTACTAATTGCCCGTAAGCTTTATTTTTTTTCTTGTTATCATTTCCTTCCCAATATGTAACTTATTGTCACTGGTTTTATTACCATGATTTACATTCTTATGGTGGTTTTGCCGGGGGTGTTCACCTCTTCCCATTCCGAACAGAGAAGTTAAGTCCCCCATGGCCGATGGTACTTGCATTACGCTGGGAGAGTAGGTAGCTGCCATATTTATTGAAGCCTCGCTGTTTATCAGTGAGGCTTTTTTGTTTTATAGCTATCTTATTGAGTTTTCACACTATAATGCCCGATGGTATTTTCAGCCTTAGAAGCTGTTTAAATTTTAAGTGTATAGATGGTTGAGCATCTGCCTTATAGCAGATAATTCTATAATAGTTTCAGCAGTTTGCGGCTGTCTTTCATACAATTTTGCATTTCGCCTGTTAGTTTCAAACCAAGCAAATGTTCTTTCTACTACCCATCTTCTGGGAGAGACTTTGCCTTCTTTAAGATCAGAGCGTTTGACGATTTCTAGCTCATACCCATTAATTGGGGTATTACTAAGCTGGTTTTTCCCAGGCAATTGGTAACCTCCGTCCACAAATATTTTTTTTACATTCTTCCAATTCCTACTCAAACACGCTGAGAGGAGCCTGCCGCCATGCCTATCGGCTATTGCTGCCGAGTGTACTTTTACACACAGAAGCATACCTGTAGTATCTACAATAATATGCCGTTTCATCCCTTTAATGCGTTTTCCTGAGTCATATCCCGTATCCACCGAACTACTCACTAATGTACTCTTTACAGATTGGGCATCCATTATGCCAGCTGTAGGTTGACTCTTCTTGCCTGATCGTCTTCTGTATCTTTTCACTAAAGAGCATCTGATACGCTCAAATGTCCCGTCACTCTTCCATTTTGAAAAATAATAATAAACAATTTGCCAGTTGGGGAAGCTCGATGGAAGCATACGCCACTGACAGCCTGTTTTTATTCAATAAAAAATTGCATTTATAATTTCTCGAAGACTATATCTACGTTTTCTGTAATCATTCAAAAAAGCTTTAATAACTTGCCATTGGCTGTTGTTTAAGTTGGTAGGATAACCTGTCATTTTAATAAGATTTGGTCATCTTCTAAAACGACATCTCCGATTGACAACAACAGCTTTTTTATCCACTTTTACACACAGATTACTACTAATTAGATTTTTAAACAGCTTCTTAGGCGGATGCGAGAGTAGGTAGCTGACATACTTGTCTGCCTTTGGAATATTTATTGAGCCTCATTGTTTATTTGGAGAAGCTTTTTATTTATTGTGGCTGGCAAATACAGTATCAATTTGATGTTACTCTTTCACCCATCTATATCAGCAAGTAAGTACTTATTATACAAATCTGAATCTTAGAAAATGGATTAAAGTTTTTTAAAAACCTTTTCCTGTATTAACTTTTACATATTCTACGATGTATTGATTTTCTTGTTACTTTCAACAACCAACATCTATCAGAAAATTGATATGAAGCCGAGTATAAAGCGAAATCCTATTCTTACATTTCTTTATCTCGGTATTCCCGATGACGCTTCATTTGTCGATAGGCAAAAAGGATACATGTTCAATCTTTTTATCCTGATCGGAGCACCGTTTGCAGTATTATCCCTGATCGTTAATGTATCTCAACAAGCTTATTTCCCGGCTTTTATTAATATCATCCAGATTAGTTGCTTTGCTTTGGCATTATGGATTACCATCTCAGGTAAATGGAAAGAATTTCGCGTAGTTATTCTCATCATTCTTTCAGCAGTAGCAATGATTGCTGCTTATTCTTATCAAAATTCAGGTGAATATCGATTGCTGATTATGATCGTTGCAGCTGTTGTATTATTCGATCGATCTTGGCAATACATCATTTTTGCAGCTACAGCCTCCGCTGCATTTGTATACATACGAATGATCCAAATTCCAGACCTTGCTGATCAACCAATAGGAGATATTGTTTTTACCTGTTTAAAAATATTCTTACCTATTCTTTTATATGTGTTATCGCTCTTGTACTTTAAAATTATCTATTTTAGAAACCTTCAACAGTTAGAAGATACCAATAAAGCATTGGCCATTACAACAAGACAAAAGGATCAAATATTGAGTACGGTTGCGCATGATTTACGTACACCGATTTCTAATATTTCAAGTATTACAGAACTGATTCAATCAGATCATCTCTCTCAGGCTGATAAAGCAAATTTCCTTCATATGATAGGTCATTCTTCCCGATCTGCCTTACATCTGATCAATGATTTATTGCAAAATAGTGATACACAAGTGCGTCAATCTCACTTTGAAATTGTTGAGCTGAATCAACTATTTAACTCATGGATTCCTTCTTTACAATTAAGGGCAAATGATAAACACATACAAATACTCACTCATTTTTTTTCAGCACCGATTGATATTTCAATTGACGTAGACAGAATCGAACGTGTCATCAATAATTTGGTCAATAATGCTATTAAATTCAGTCCGGATGGAAGTAAAATATTTATTCAGATAACAGCAGATAGTAAACATACTCGTATTACTGTTACAGATCAGGGCATCGGCATACCCAAAGAAAAGCAGGAACTTGTTTTTGATATGTTCTCCAAAGCCCAGCGAGTAGGAACTTCCGGAGAAAAGAGTTTTGGTATGGGCTTGTCTATTTGTAAGCAAATCATAGAGCAGCATCAAGGTAATATTTCCGTACAAAGTGAGGAGCATAAAGGATCAACTTTTACGGTTGAATTACCATTACAACGACCCTAAAATCATTAGGCAACATCTTCTCCGGTAGATGCTATCCAAAGTTTAAACCAGTCTTCTCTTTCCATTTGAATACTTGCTGCATTCTTCGCCTGAATCAATCTTTCAATTTTAGTAGTTCCGATTACAGGCAGAATACCTGATGGATGTGTGTGCAACCAGGTAATTAGTATCTCATTTACGCCACACTCATACTTTGACGCCAGCAATGTGGCTGTACCCATAATACTTCTGAAACGTGGATGTGTATCATCATCAAAAGCACCCCCACCCAATGGCGCCCAGGCCATGGGAATAATTTTATGTTTGATACAATTTTCAAGGGTGCCATTCAAAAAAGCAGCAAGCTGAAGAATAGAAATTTCTGTCTGATTATATTCAACAGATGTATAATTCATCAACATATCTACCTGGTGTGGCAAAAAATTCGAAACACCAAACTGCAAAACCTTACCCTGTTGCTTTAGGCGGTCAATGGCACTTGCTACTTCCACAGGATGTAACAATGGGTCAGGCCTATGAATCAATAAAAGATCCAAATGGTCTGTTCCGAAATTTCTCAGAGATTGATCAACGGAACTAATGATATGTGCAGCGGAGGTATTGTATGATTTGATTTCGTGTGCAGAGCGATTAGGTGTTACCATCTGAATACCACATTTGCTGATGATACGTAACTCTGATCTAAGTGAAGGCATTTCTTTTAATGCTTCGCCAAATTCTGCTTCAGTAGTATAGTCGCCGTATATATCCGCGTGATCAAAAGAACGGATCCCATTTTCCAAACAAGCGTCAATCAGTTGGCGGTATTCTTTGGTAGAAAATCCGGCACCCCATTTACCCCAACGCATGCACCCGGCAATTGGTGCTTTGATAACAGATGATGAGTTCATACAATTAAATTAATCAAATCAAAGCAAATGACAGAAAGCTATCATGAAGAAAATAAAAAAGTCCTGTTTCATCAGGTGAAACAGGACTTTAAATGTTAGTAGTGTAATAGGATTAATATCTGTTATAACCTCCACCACCACCGTTACCACGATCGCGGTTGTACCCGCCACCGCCACCACGGTTGCCACCACCACCAAATCCGCCACGGCCACCGCCGCCGCCAAAGCTCTTCTTTTTGAAGCCGCCTCTTTCACCTTCAGGGCGTGGGGTAGATTCGTTTACAACGATCTTGCGACCCAACACTTCTGTGTCATGTAGGGCGCTGATAGCAGTACGAGCTGCTTCATCATCAGACATTTCAACGAAACCGAAACCTTTGCTGCGGTCGTTATTGAATTTGTCGGTAACAATTTTGGCGCTCGTTACTTCACCATACGGAGTAAACAGGTTCTGCAGATCATCACTGGTCATGTTCCAGTTCAGATTTCCAACGTAAATGTTCATGTTCTTTTAAAAAATTAAGTGATCAAAAACCAATGAGAAACCAGTAACCAAAAACCCTGAAACATTTACGTAAAAACGTTCTGAGATATGGAAGACCTATCATTGGACTACCGAAGATAGTGATTTTGGCTGATTGGCAAGTTTTTTTCAGGTTTCGGGGCTTAAATGATGACAATCAATAGAAATACCGGTTTCTGGGTATTAAAAAAGCCCCTATTCTTAAAATAGAGGCTTTTATTATCTGAAAGAGCATTAATTACTCTCCAACTACTTCAAAATCAATTTCGGTAAGGTTACCATTACCAAAATCTATAGATGCTTTGTAAGAACCCAGTTCTTTCACATCATCTACAATAGAGATACGCTTACGATCGATCTCATAACCTTTTTGGTCACGAATCGCTCTTGCGATCTGTAATGAGGTAATGGTTCCGAAGATCTTACCGCTGGTACCGGTCTTAGCGGTTAACTTAACAGGAGCAGCTTTCAGTACATCCACCACTTTATTGATCTCAGCCAACATAGCAGCTTCTTTCTTCGCCTGAACTTTCAAACGCTCTTCCAATTGTTTCAAATTAGAAGGGTTGGCTTCTACTGCGAATTTCTGAGGGATCAAAAAGTTTCTGGCATAACCGTTTTTTACGTTTACCAGTTCATTACGTCCGCCCAAATTGTCTACATCCTGAATTAAAATAACTTGCATAATTGTTTGTTTAGTTCCCAAGAGCCCAGTCCAGATTTTAGCTTGACTGTCTCCCGATTTCATCGGGATTAGGGAAGGTGACTAATAAATAGGAAATCAAAAGTCAAAAGTGAAAAATCAAAACCTGATTCATTTTTGACTTTTGATTTTTTAATTTTTACTTCAAAAGATCCGTTACATAAGGTAACAACGCCATTTGACGTGCTTTCTTAACTGCATCAGATACTTTACGCTGATACTTCAGAGAGTTACCAGACAAACGACGAGGTAACAATTTACCTTGTTCGTTGATGAATTTCTTCAGGAACTCGATATCCTTATAGTCAACGTACTTAATGCCATACTTCTTGAAGCGGCAGAATTTTTTCTTTGGCTTCTCCTGCTTAATCGCGGTCAGGTATTTGATCTCATTTTTTGCCATGATTAACCCTCCGTTTTTTCAGTGACAGCAAATCCGCCATTTCTTTTCTTGTAGTTGTACTCGACGGCGTATTTATCGAGTTTGGTTACCATGTGACGCATTACTTGTTCGTCACGTAACAGCTGAATTTTCAGCTTTTCGTTGAGGTCGGTCGGCCCACTGTATTCCAATACCCAGTAGATACCTGTGGTCTTCTTCTGGATTGGGTAAGCCAGTGATTTTAATCCCCATGGAGCACTGTTTACAATCGCTCCACCATTTTCTTTGATGAAGTCTTCGTACTTTTTCTGAGAAGCTTTGAAATCTTCTTCAGACAGTACCGGAGTGAAAATCACCATCAATTCGTAATTACTCATTACCTGAATTTTTAGGTTTTTAAATTGGTTTTTCCCAGTGGATCCCGCCTAAGGCGGGAAATCTGCCAAAACAGATTTGGGGCTGCAAAGGTAGGGGAAAAGAGGGTAAAAAGGAAGAGAAAACAACAAAATAAGGTACAAGAAGCAAGTGACAAGGAACAAGGTGTCAATTACATAAAAAAGGTTGACCTTTTTTGTTATCTAATAACCATTGGGCATATTGGAGCCCGCGGTTCTGTG
>NZ_JBHYCW010000059.1:0-6111 GCF_051861365.1 Sediminibacterium sp.
TTTTTCATAACGACCTCCTTTTTAAAGTTAACAATTCTGTCAACTTTTAAGTGGCCGAACTTTGGGGGAGCTTACACCAATTGTCTTTTCCCAGTTCAATCAGCTTTTGTGATAAACGAACCACATCCTGGAAATGAACATTCACATCCACCATACCATGACAAATCAATAAATGGTTTTTGAGTCCATTGGCAAAATTGATGGGTGATGACTTTGCATAAGCAATACTATCATTCACCGGCTCGTTCAAGATATTAGAGGTATAACCATGATTGTAATGCGCCCAATCTGTTACCGGTCTTAATGCGGCTCCTGCTTTAAACACATCAGGAGTGGTGAAGAGTCCCATCAGCGTAATAAAGCCTCCATAGCTTCCGCCATAGATGCCGATCTTTCCTGCATCAACACCATAATTTTTGGTTAGGAATTTGGCAGCATCTACATGATCATCCAGATCCTTGCCACCCATGTGTCGATAGATACCCGTTCTCCAATCTCTTCCATAACCACTACTTGCGCGATAATCAATATCAATCACAGTATATCCCTGATCCGCCAATAAATTATGGAACATGTATTCGCGGAAATAAGAACTCCACCAGTAGTGAACATTCTGCAAGTATCCGGCACCGTGTACAAAGATCACTGCCGCTTTATTGTTCTTGGCTTTGGTGGGCTCGTACAATCGTGCATAGATCTGTTGTCCATCACGCGCCGGAATGGTGATCATTTTTGGATCTCTCCAGGGATAGGCTTTGAACTCATCTGTCACGGCCTTGTTGGTAATTTGTGCTGCCGTTTTTCCTGCGGCGTTTTCCTGTACAAACAATTCCCATGGTTTATTGCTATAAGAATAACGATAAGCAATCCATTTTTCATCCGGCGACATGCTTACTTCATAACCACCGGTCATATTCGTGATCTTTTCTTTTCCGCTTCCGCCTTTATTGATACGATACCAATTGAGTTTTCCCGGATGCTCTTCATTGGTCAGTAAATAAAAATGTTGTTTGTTGTTACTCAGTGATACGGACTGTACTTCATACTTGCCCTCCGTCAGCGCTGTCTTTCTTCCGGATGCCATATCATACACATACAAATGAGAATAGCCGGTAGCTTCGCTTTGAAAATAGAATTCGGCGTTGTTGATCCATCCCAATGTTGCACCAAATGCACTAATACCCGGACCGCCGATCCATGCTTCATCACGCTGACGATCGATCAGTTTCAGTTTGGCGTTTTCTGCATCCAATTGCATGATCCATCGATCTTTATTGTCTTGAGAACGGATGTCTACAATCGCCGCCGTTCCTGATGCGTTCCAATATGGACCATTGATGATAACACCCCGAAGCGGTGCTCGACGATTGCCAAATTGTTTGGGATAATCTTTTACATAATCAGGCTGATCCATGATACCCGGAATCGAAGTAGAATCAACCACCAGCATCATGAGTTTGTCTTTTGTTTTATCAAACACATAAAACTCATAACGTCCGAGGGGGGCGCCCACTTTTGTTCGGGCAGGAATATCGGTTGTGAATCCGCTTTCCGTTACATAATCCGGAACGATGGTGCTTTTGCTATTGGCAGGTGCTTGATACAAGCGATACGTTACAAAACGTCCATCCGGACTGATCTGTAAATTTTGTAATTGCTTCTCACCGATACTGATCAATTTTAAAGTATCGGTATCACGATTAGCGCGTAAGAATTCTGTGCGGGCATCTCTTTTTTCTTTTCTTTCTTTCAGCACTGTAAACAGATCGAGCTGTTGATCACGCAACCATTGCTCTTGTGATTGTGCCAATGCGGCAATAGCGGGTGCTACATTTCTTGCTCCACCCAATTGCGCGGCACCACGACCACCAAGAGGCATAGCCGAAACAGCTGTTTCGGTTCCACGATTGATATTGGTCAATTGTAGTGTGCTTCCATTTTGTGTATGCCAAGCAAATAAATTCTGATTGCGATTGTATACCACCCACTCATCATTCAAAATAAAACGTGGTGCAAATTCCTGTTCTTGCGTTTGTGTGATGCGTGTGGTTTTTCCGGATGTGATATCTACCATATATACGTCTCCGCGCAAAGCATATAACATTTTAGTGCGGGCTTCATTGAATACCGCGTTGTTCTGTGCTTGTGCCAATTGTACTTCTTGCAATGACGCAGGTACCGGTGCTCCGTTGGCACCAACAGTGTAGACATAAGAGGAGTCGGATATTTTTTTATCGGGGTTCCAGCTGAAATAAATTTTCTTGCTGTCAGCGCTCCAAAAAACATTGGAGGGCGAAGTGCCGATCCATTTCGGATCGCGCATGATTTTTTCAACGGTTAATTGGGCAAACGAGGACAAGCATACCAACATGAGCCCGGTAAAAAGCAGTTTATATTTCATTCGAAAATTTTAATCCGATAAATCTATTGTATCAATAGGGGATGGGGAAATGAATTTTATGGGTGGGTAAATGGAACGCGGATTGTCATGATCATCATGATTAACGCAGATAAAAATCATGAAAAATCATGACGATCATGACAATCCGTGTTCCATCACTTGTAATAATTATTTCTTTCAATCTCTTCTTTCACTTTTTCCGGAACGAGATAGCGAATCGATTTTCCTTCTTTGATATTGTTGCGGATGAGTGTTGCAGAAATATCAAGCATCGGTGCATCCAGCACAGTGAGTTTTGCACTCCAATTATCTGTGACCTCAAATCCCGGTCTGCGATACACAATGATGGGATATTCTTTGATGAGTAATTCGGCATTCTTCCATTTGGGCAGGTTTTGAAAACCATCACTACCCATGATGATGCTGAACGAATGTTGCGGATATTTTTCTTTGAGATAAGTGAGCGTATCGATGGTATACGACGGACGAGGCAATTTGAATTCTACATCAGAAGCCTTGATGCGCGTTTCATCATCGATCGCCAGGTTCACCAAATGAAGTCGGTCGTATTCATTTAATAAAGATGCGGACTGTTTAAACGGATTTTGCGGAGAAACCACCAGCCATACCTGTTGTACATCCGTATAGTTCACAACATGAGATGCGATGATCAAATGTCCGGTATGAACGGGATTAAAAGAGCCAAAATAGAGTCCGATATTCATCTAATATATTGACTATCAATTGATTATACTAAATCGCGTCTTCTACAAAAATGCTTCTGGCCTCACTTAGGCGAAGGCTCAGGTGATAACCGGCCACAGAAATAGAGATCGGATCACCCAGCGGAGCCACTTGTTCAACCTGAACTACTTCGCCGGGAATACAACCCATTTCCATGAGCTTGATAAAGATCTCGTCTTTTTCAAAAGAATTGATCACTGCTTTTTGTCCTGCTTCTAAATCTGAGAGTCTTTTCATCGCCTGGTTATAAATATTATACAAAGGTAGCATGGCTGAATGGGCTTTTGTTACGAATTTTGGAGTAATAGATATACGGTTATGAAGAGAGTAACGTTTCGGTATGCAGACAGGAAATTGGCTTTGTCGGGGAAAACAACCATTCAAAGTTTTGTAGAGACAATTTTCAAGAAAGAGAAAAAGAAGCTGGTACATATTAATTATGTCTTTTGCTCAGACACCTACCTGCTAAACATCAACCGAGACTTCCTGGCGCACGACTATTATACCGATATCATCACATTTGGTCTATCCGAGCCCGGCGAGGCTATAGAAGCGGAGATCTATATCAGTACAGACCGCGTGAAGGACAATGCCGGTGAATTAGGCGTTTCTTTCAAGGAGGAAATGCTAAGGGTGATCTTTCATGGGGCCTTGCATTTGTGTGGCTATAAAGACAAGAATAAAAGCGATGTCGCACTGATGCGACAGAAAGAAAACCATTACCTCACTACTTATCTCTCCAAACATTAAACCCTTTCTCCGCGAGCCTCCGCGTCCTCTTGTTCTCCGCGGTAAAAGTGAATGTGTTAACCGCAGAGAACAAGAGAGTAAAGAGATGACGCTGAGAGGAAGTGGAGTTGTTGCTCACTCTTTTATTAAAAATCAATTGATTGAGAGCATTAAACTGTTCCACGTGAAACATGTTCCATGTGGAACATTGAATACAGATTGTTTTTTCTGTTGGACGCTATCTCCGTAGCCTGAACTATCTTTGCAAACTATGTTTCCGCAATATGATGTCATTGTAGTTGGGGCCGGACATGCCGGTTGTGAAGCTGCCGCTGCTGCTGCCAATCTGGGTAGCAAGGTTTTATTGGTAACCATGAACATGCAAACCATTGCCCAGATGAGCTGTAATCCGGCCATGGGTGGTATTGCCAAAGGACAGATTGTTCGTGAGATCGATGCCATGGGTGGATACAGTGGTATTGTATCCGACCTCAGCACCATTCAGTTCCGCATGCTGAACCGCAGTAAGGGTCCTGCGATGTGGAGTCCGCGTACCCAAAACGATCGTATGCTCTTTGCAGCTAAGTGGAGAGAGATGTTGGAGAATACCCCGAATGTAGATTTCTATCAGGATATGGTTCGTTCCCTTATCATCAAAGATGGTAGGGCTTGTGGCGTAGTAACCGGATTGGGACATGAGATCCAATCTAAAACGGTGGTGGTGACCAGTGGTACTTTTTTGAATGGTATCATTCATATTGGTGAAAAACAGTTTGGGGGTGGACGTGTAGCCGAAAAAGCCGCTACCGGTATTACTGAGCAATTGGTGGAACTGGGTTTTGAAAGCGATCGTTTGAAAACAGGAACACCTCCTCGGGTGGATGGGCGCAGCCTTGACTACAGCAAAATGGAAGAGCAGAAAGGTGATGATGAGATCGTTGGCTTTTCTTATACAGACGTTCCCCGCATCAAAGCCGCCGAACAACGCAGCTGTTACATTACTTATACCAACGAAAAAGTACACGATATTTTAAAAACCGGCTTCGACAGAAGTCCTATGTTCCAGGGAAGAATTGAAGGAACGGGACCGAGGTATTGTCCGAGTATCGAAGACAAGATCAATCGCTTCGCAGATCGTGAAAGACATCAGCTCTTTGTAGAGCCCGAAGGATGGAATACCGTTGAGATCTATGTGAATGGATTCTCTACCTCTTTACCGGAAGAAGTGCAATACGAAGCAATTCGTACTGTTCCGGGTTTTGAGAACTGCAGAATTTTCAGACCGGGTTATGCCATCGAGTACGACTATTTTCCACCTACACAATTACAATATTCGCTGGAGACCAAACTGATACCAAATCTGTTCTTCGCCGGACAGATCAATGGAACCACAGGATATGAAGAAGCGGCTTGTCAGGGTTTGATGGCAGGTATCAATGCACACCAGAAAGCAAGAGCATTAGAACCCGTGATCTTACAAAGAAGCGAAGCTTATATTGGTGTGTTGATTGATGACCTGATCAGTAAAGGAACCGATGAACCTTATCGCATGTTCACGAGCAGAGCAGAGTTCAGAACACTTCTACGTCAGGATAATGCCGATCTTCGTTTAACTGAATTGAGTTATAGATTAGGACTTGCTTCGCAAGAAAGAATGGATAAAGTAGTCAGCAAAAGAGACGGCGTGGCATCTATCAAAAAAATCTTACAAGAATTCAATATTGAACCCGACCATATTAACCCTTTCTTTGAAAGTATTGACTCCGCAGCGATTTCAGAAAAACAAAAAGCTTCTAAAATTATTTTAAGACCCAACGTAGATCTGCCGTCTTTAATGCAAAACATTCCAGGCCTAGCAGATGCGCTGGCTTCCTTCAATAACGATACTATTGAACAAGCGGAAATACAGATCAAATACGAACGCTACATTGAAAAGGAACAAGAGATCGCCACTCGTATGAGTCAAATGGAGAACACACAAATTCCGGATAGCTTTGATTATGATCGCGTAGCCGCTTTATCCAATGAAGCACTGCAAAAATTCAAACGCATTCGTCCGCGTACACTCGGACAAGCAAGTCGAATCAGTGGCGTGAACCCGAGTGATGTGCAGATATTGATGGTATATATGGGAAGATGATATTGAATTGTTGGTCAGGCGACCACAGGTGTTCGGAAGAAATAAGCATAATTAGACGAATTTGATAATTTTTTCGTTTCAAGTGCATGAAAGTTGA
>NZ_JBHYCW010000060.1:0-5469 GCF_051861365.1 Sediminibacterium sp.
ATGGGAGGAAAAACAGAAAAATATTACCTTAGAAAACTCTAACTAAACGTGGCACTAAATTATGGGGAGCTTACAATCTACTTCAATACTCCCAGAGGTTGCAGCATTAATTATGTAATTTTTGTACTGTTCTGCATCTGTATTATTAAAATATGAAACTATACTCGCTGTTGGTTGAGTTGTATGTTTAATGAACTTCTCGAACTTATAACTACCAACACTTCCAGTAAAATCCGTATTTGGGTTTACATAAGGAAGATACCCTTTATTTTGAGCACAATCACGGCAATAATGTTTAGACATATATCAATTAAATTAATTAGATCTTCCATTTTCATGAAGCGCTTAGTAAGTTCCGGATTTAGTTTTTGATAATATTTTTTCCATTTAGATAAAAGTAATCCTCCAGTCATTCATAAACAAAACGCTGAGGGGATGCGAGCTACATAGAGAAATCATGTACCTCCTTCAGCTGTAAATAATTATAAAGCCAAAAAATTACTTTGACCACTAATATAACCTAATCAATTTACCAATTAGTAAATTGTTCTGTTTACATTAGGATCGTAAGAAAATATTGTTAAAAGCGTTTTAGCTACTTCTCGCTTTCCGAAACTTGCAGTTATAAAAGCAGATGAGAAGACAGTGTAGACGCTCACGCTACGGCGTGGGCTTTTCGTGTCTATTGTCTGCAACGCTCTGCAAGTGCCTGGAAAGCAGTAGCCGAATGTCCCACGCTATTTTATTTATAACCAGCTATAGGGGCTTCGGCAGTCATTTCCTTTATGAAAAAAAACTATTGAGTGTACTCCTTCTTATATGCGTATCAAGCATTTTCGCATAAGAACAAAAGATTTACAAATTCAGGAACGTCAAGGCTTATTATAGAAGCTATGGTAAGGAAAAACGGCAGTGGGGTGACTGGAAGGATCATAATAACCCAGCTCTAAATGATATTTTCAATGTGGTAGATGACGTGAAGAAGAAGGTGAGTTTCTATGCACCAGAGCGCAATGACTACGATATTATTGAGTTTATTCTTGTCAACAAAGACGACAAGAAAACAACTATTTCATTTAAAGCGGTAGATTCTAATAATAGGCATTGTGATTTCAGCATTATATATCTATAGGACACAAAAACCACTGACCACCTTCTTTTTAAGGATATTCAGACTTTCAGCTGATGTTCTTTTTAAAAGATGTGTAGCAGTTAATTTTTAGTTTTTCGGGTAGCTGTTTTCTTCCTTTTGGAAGCAGCTATTTTGGCTTCCAACCTTTCAAGAGAAGAATACAACAGTTTCTCAGCAGCCTAGTTCGTATCGAGTTTTTTTCTGACTTTTGGCATAAATCAAGGGTATGGAAGATATCACGCCCGGAGAACCTAAAATTCAAACTGGCCCATTACCCTATTTTCAATACCCATAAAAATTGAAATATTTTTGCTTACTTATAATTCGACAACCTCTTCTCTTTACTTTTCTCAAATAAAGGCATTACCATAGCAAAACTTCATAAATTCATATGACAATTAATCAAAAACTTGAAGCACTTTATAGCGAAAAACTAAAAAAAATTGGGCCTCTTTTTGATTTCGATAATGAAATTGACGGCCCACTTATAATGAATGCTTGGGAGGAAGATTACTTGAACTCTCAGATAAAACTTTTGTTTATAGGGCAAGAATGTGATGAATGGATAGGAGAAACAATTGACAAATTTGAGGATCTGAAAAATAGATACGTCGACTTTAAACTTTCGAAAAATGGCACCAGAACAACCTTTTGGCAATATGTCTATTATGTAAATTCTATTTTAAATCCAAGTAATAAGGATGGGAATAATTTTCTTTGGACTAATGTTTCTAAATTTTGCATGTGGAATGGCAAGCCTCTTGACTGGACTACTCACAAAGCTACAGTGAAACATTTCAACTGTTTAAAGGAGGAAATTAAGATTGTTAACCCCGACGTTGTCCTATTTTTTTCAGGGCCAAACTACGATGACAAAATAAAAATTCAATTCGAAACAGAAGTAATATTTGAACAACTTTCCGATGAAATTCCATTACGCGAATTAGCAGTTTTATTTAACGAAAACTTACCTAAGCATACATATCGTACTTATCACCCCAAGGCAATGCAAATGCGTCACAAAAAAGGGCATTTGGAAATTATCTTGAATACCATAAAAGCAGAATTCGAAAAATAATATTGCAATATTTGTAGTGCAAATGTTACAAGGAAGACAATAGCCTTTTAGGGATTAAATTTTTGAACCTGTTTCAATGTGTTCGAATGATATAAAAAATTATGAAGCCAGCAACTGAATATCTTTACCTTTTCAACATCCAAGATTACAAAGGATTTTACTTGAAAAGCTACAAACTGGCCTGTAATCAATAATGTTTATCCAACTCTCTAAGCTTTCGATCTAACACATTTGATACGGATCTAAAACCTGCGTTTCTAAACATATCTGATAGATTAGTCAGAGTTATGATAAGCTGCTTTAATTCAGCAGGATTTTGAAATGAGTATAAGCCATTATTGCGGGTATCTTTTAACTGCTCTAAAATAGAATCTTTACTCTTTCCTGAAATTGCTTGCAACATGGTTGCTACAGCATCAAATTTATTCAGCTTGGAATAATCAATTTTTTCAATGGCTCCATTTTCGGCTAAAATATCTAGCAGTATAAGTAGTTGCTTTTTTGAAAAAACGCCTTTTTCTTTTCCTTTTATGCTGTTGGGAATGGTTTGAATCGTACTGTAATCATTAAAATAATGAGAACTATTTTGAATATAACTGTAGGCGGTCCTCTTTTGTATGAGAGTAAGTCTATTCTCAGACTTGATAAGAAAGTTATGAGAGGTGATTTGTTCTACAGCCTTTGAAAGTGAATTATTAAAGTCTTTATCTGCTTCTATCAAGAAAGCTTGTAAGATGTGCGGATGATCTGAAATCAATAATCGATTAATACCTTCAATTTGGAATGGGGTATACCTTTTTCCGAATGTAAAAACATAGTAGATGGCAGCAACAATGCTAGAAAGAAAATATTTGAGCCAATGGGTAGCCTTATAACTGACAATATAGGTCAATAGGGTTGATTTGTGACTATTGGAATCATTTTCTACCCTAAATACTTGGTATAACCGGTAATGCCCTAAAAGTCGTTGAGAGATATCTTGGTTATACCAACCCGACCATTCCAAAAGCCGACAAATGACATGCCCCTTTTGACTATTTAATAGATCCTTCCATTTGTAGTTTCTTTCCGGTGAATGTACCGGGTGTAGTACGCTCAAATCCATTACTCACGTTTTTCTACGTAAATTTACAGAAGCCATTGTGAAGTGGTGTAAAGAGACCTGTTAAAATAAAGTGAGATAGAGTAAAAAATAGAGTAAAAAAACAAAACCCGCGACCAGCGCGGGTTTCAAGCTACAGTGAGCGGACCGGACGGGACTCGAACCCGCGACCTCCGCCGTGACAGGGCGGCATTCTAACCAACTGAACTACCGATCCAATTCTATTTATCGCGCAACTGTATGCTCGGTTTTCACCCAAATCTGACCTATATAGATCGTTTTCGGGACGGCAAAGATAAGGGTAAAGCATTTTCATAAACAAATCTTTTCCTGAAAAAATCTGAACCCCTAATTTTACCACTCTAAATGACGATTATGCCCCAATACCCTAACAGACAATTCCTTGATTTTGAAAAGCCTATCAAGGAATTGTACGAACAAATTGAGGACACCAAGAAGCTGGCTGAGAAGAACCCTAAAATAGATTATACCGCTACCATTCGTCAACTGGAGGAATCCATTCTCGAGAAGAGAAAAGAAATCACCCAGCACCTGACCCCCTGGCAGCGTGTTCAATTAAGTCGCCATCCAGACCGTCCGTATACCCTCAAGTACATTGATAAAATGTGTACTGATTTCGTAGAACTGCACGGTGATCGCAATTTCAAAGACGATAAAGCGATGGTGGGTGGTTTTGCTCAGTTGGATGGAGAAACCGTAATGTTCATTGGTCAGCAAAAGGGAACCAATACCAAATTGCGTCAATTGAGGAATTTTGGTATGGCCAACCCAGAAGGCTACCGTAAAGCATTACGCTTGATGCGTTTGGCAGAAAAATTTGGTAAACCAATTGTTTGTCTGGTCGATACACCTGGTGCCTACCCCGGATTAGAAGCCGAGGAACGTGGGCAAGGAGAAGCCATCGCCAGAAATATCTATGAGATGATCCGTTTGAAAGTACCTGTGATTGTTGTGATCATTGGTGAAGGCGCTTCCGGTGGTGCTTTAGGTATTGGTGTGGGCGATAAAGTATTGATGATGGAGAATACTTGGTATACGGTAATTTCTCCTGAAAGTTGTAGTTCGATTCTTTGGAGAAGCTGGGAGAAAAAAGAAGTAGCGGCTGAACAATTGCGTCTCACTGCAACCGACATGAAAGGTTTTGGTTTAGTGGATGAGATCGTTCATGAACCATTAGGTGGCGCTCACTGGGATTATACTGAAGCTGCTGATATCCTGAAATCATATATCTTAAAAGCTCTTAAAGAAGTAAAAGATAAAAATCCTGAACAACGTATCAATGACCGTATTGAGAAATATGGCAAGATGGGATTCTGGGAAGAAGCGGTTTAGTTGATGGACCATAGTCCATAGCAAGAATAATTTATTATACATCATATTTCCACTATGGACCATTGACGATGGACCATGGACTAAAAAAAAAATGTCTCTAAAAACGCAATTAAGAGGAACAGGTGTGGCGTTGGTGACTCCTTTTAAAAAGGATCTCAGTGTTGATTTTGATGCACTGGGTAAAGTGATCGATGCGATGATTGCCGGTGGGGTTGAATACCTCATCACATTAGGTACTACCGGTGAAACACCTACGCTTGAGAAACAGGAGAAAAAAGACATTGTTAACTATACTTTTGAAAAAGTAGCAGGTCGTGTACCTGTAGTAGTAGGCGTTGGAGGAAATAATACGGCTGAATTAATCAAAGACCTCAGCTATTTTCCATTGGAAAAAGCTACCGCAGTATTGAGTGCAGCACCCTATTACAATAAACCCTCACAGGAAGGTATTTTTCAGCATTACAAAGCTGTTGCAGAAGCTTCACCAAAGCCCATCATCCTGTATAACGTTCCTGGAAGAACGGGGCGCAACATGAGTGCTGCTACTACTGTTCGTTTGGCTCATGAAGTAGAAAATGTTGCGGGTATGAAAGAAGCCAGTGGCGATATGGTACAATGCATGGAAATACTTCGTGACGTACCAAAAGATTTTTTGGTAGTAAGTGGCGATGATGCGCTTGCCATGGCACAGATAGCTTGTGGTATGGATGGTGTAATCAGTGTTGCTGCCAATGCATTTCCAAAACAGTTCTCTGATATGGTACGTGCCGTCTTGAACAGCGATATGGTAACAGCTAAAAAACT
>NZ_JBHYCW010000061.1:0-4715 GCF_051861365.1 Sediminibacterium sp.
TTTCAAAGTTTAAAATTAACAAGCTTTTTCCCGTTAACTCTAACCAAGAATGGACAACTTTTTGGGGGAGCCTACATAATAATTGAGGATAATCTAATTTTTCTATTATCGGTTGTTACAAGTTCAAAATCGGTAAATTTTATTTTCTTTTCAATTCCATAATTTGAAAAATAACTATCAATATAATTAAACTCAGTATGATGAATCAATTTAGGTACTAACGCCTGATAGGATGATAGTATAAATTTTTTCTCTATATCTGTAAGGAAGGGAGTTCGAGCATTATATAAATCTGTCTGACTAAAAGTTATAAGCAACTTTACTTTATTATAGGCGTATTGAATTGAGTCTTTATAGCGGGTATATAGTTTTTCAAATAATTGTCTTCTTGTGGGCAGCACAAATCTATTCATGCTATCGAGGTATAAAGAGTCAGATTTATAGCTCATGCCTTGAAACACTTCTTTATTGATTAATGAATGGAACTTATTATACTCGATACCGGCATCGCCCTGCTCGATTGCCAAATCTCTGAAATGGTATCTGATTACAGGATCATTCGTTTTGTTTGCCCTAAATCTGACTTTCGTAAGTCCGTTTGACAGCATAAATGGGAAATTCGTATAGCCACCTGTCGGATTGGTAATATCTTCATCCAATAATATCCTTGCAAAAACAATACTATCTGAAAGTTGCCCCTTAAAAAAGAAGCTATCATTAATAACAATCGTTGTCAATCTTTTATCAGTGGCATAAATAGGAATATCCAGAGTGACTTTTTTCCCGTTTATGCCCGTAACTCGACCCTCAAGTTGGAATGGTAAGGTATGAGTCTGCTGGCACTTGCTATAAGTCACATAAACGAAAACAAAAAAGAAAATAAATAACCATTTTTTCATATAAACAGTTTCTGTAAATATATTTAAAAAACTATATACAAAATGGTGTTTTTGTGATTGTCATTTTTGTTTTAAGCATGTAAGGTTAATTCGAGAGAGAGAAACTACAGGTTAGAGTTAAGCCAACATTAACAAATTTGATTAGCTTATACGCTTAATGCGAGGAAAGATTGTAAGATGATTTTAAATCTTCATAATAAAATGAGTTATTCTATTTTCCCGCAATAATTCCATGTGTAGGTAACTATTGTATCATATTGCATATATCGGGAAATATTAGTAACCACATTTTCTCTTCTGATTTTTCGAATCATATGTAAAGTCCCAACTAATATCAATGGATACAAAAAGCGGAATTAAGCCGATATAATCGGCTATATCATGGTGACAAAAGTATTTTTATAGAATG
Source organism: Sediminibacterium sp. (assembly GCF_051861365.1). Classification (NCBI taxonomy): domain Bacteria; kingdom Pseudomonadati; phylum Bacteroidota; class Chitinophagia; order Chitinophagales; family Chitinophagaceae; genus Sediminibacterium; species Sediminibacterium sp. The sequence goes on from NZ_JBHYCW010000061.1 coordinate 1,309, forward strand.
TGAATAAAAAAGTTCTCATTTTGATAACTTTTGAAAAAATAAATATACCTTTGTTATGAAAATTCATTTGATAAGACGAGAAACGGTTGATACTTATAAAAAGCAAAATGCACAAAGTCGAGTCTCTTTCGAGGAATGGCTGGTTAAATTGAAGTATGCTGATTGGGTGATACCCGAGGATATTCAGTCTACTTTTCCGAGTGCTGATCTATTAGGGAAGGGTAGTAATAGAATTGTCTTTGATATAAGCGGAAATAAGTATCGGCTGATTGCTAAGTATGCGTTTGGCGATGTACAAGTCCACTTATTTATTTGCTGGATAGGCACACATGCAGAATACGACAAGCTATGTAAAACGGGGGAACAATATCTTATTCATCATTATTAAAACTACTACCATGGAAACATTAAAATATAAAGTGATCACCAGCATTGCTCAATACAAGAAGTATTGTAATACTTTGGAGGAATTGGTATTCTCCGGTGCTAAAGATAAAAACACCAAAGACGAAATTGCACTCTTAACGCTTCTCATTGAAAAGTGGGATGCAGATCACCTTTCCACCACTGATTTGGATCCTATTCAATTGCTTCAGTCTTTTATGGATGAACAGGGGATGAAAGCGAAAGATCTGGTGGACCTGCTTGAGGTAAGCAAAGGATATGTTTCGGATATTCTTCATTACAAAAAAGGACTTTCAAAAGAGGTGATCAGAAAACTGGCAACACATTTTAAAGTATCTCAGGAGGCGTTTAATAGACCTTATGCATTGGTAGTTCCTGTGCGTGTGTTGAAAACCGGTAGTAAGAAAAGGGCACTAGCAGTCTAATCAGAATACACTTCGCCGCAGTTTCCGACTTGCAGTTGGAATGCTCCTTTTCATGGTGGTGGAACTTTTGGAAAGTTTCGGAACTTCCCAAAAGTAAATGCGCACGGGTATCGTCGCTGCTTTTTTCTCCGCTATCAGTCCGTTATCAGTCCGTTACAAGTCCGTAACATGTCCGTTTACCATTTGGTATTCATTCGTATTTCATTTGATGTCTGTTTTGGTTCCCTTTAAGTATACAGAAGACCATATAAAGGGTTTAGAAAGTGTGTTATTGTCTCAGACCTGCAATCATCAGTACAGGATTAAAAAGAGACCCAGCGTAGGTAATGCCTAAACACGACTAAAACCCGAAAATCTGTCATAGGAGGGGTAGTACAACTTTTGGAAAGTTCCGAAACTTTCCAAAAGTTAATACGCATCAGCTGACATACCGCACATAATTCAATTGTTATTTTCCAACCATTTCAAAACATTATCAAATGTGTTTTGTGAACTTATAATTTTTCCGGATTTATCAAGAATAAGATAAGTAGGGTAAATACGGATGCCGACATCTTTAGTTATCTTTTTAATATCAGTTTCTAAATAGTTGGCCCATTTATAATTGTTTTTATTCAAATAGTGATTCAACTCTTTCACACTATCATCGGTTGATATGCTAATCAGTTCTATTTTTTTCTCAGCAAGTAGTGGTTGTTTTTTAAATATCTCTTTATGATCACTTATACATGGTTTACAAGCTAGAAACCAAAAATCTAGTAGATAATATTTGTTATCAGTAAGTGTGGGAAGTTTTACTTTTTTATTGGATGGATCAATAAAGGTATATGCATTTAAATCTAAGGAAGTAATCGCTAAAATTTTATGTAATCTTTCATGCACTAACGGATAGAGAAAAAACCAACTGAATTTATCACCTTGTCTATCAGTTAATGATTTGAACCTTAATAAATCTTTTTTTGAATTCTGATTTAAACCAATATACATCTCTCCGGCTTGTAGTGAATAGGGGTTGTCTATATGCTTTTCATATAGTTTTAGTAATAGGTCTGATAATGTAGCGGTATCTTTTTTTTGGTATAGAGATGCATTGTTTTTATAAAAATTGAGATGTTCATAATAAATAGAAGAATTCAAAACAGTGTCAATTTTCAGTGCTAAGTCATCAACGTGTAGTTCAATCTTTATCGATCCTGCATCAAGCCAAGCAGCCTGTCTGTACATTTTACCGTTTGCGTGATAACGAATATTGTAAAGATCAATACTCGTCTTTTTAAAAGAAAAGTGGGCGGTATCCTGATACTTAATCGTATAGAACTCTTTTTGACTGATATCAAAGACATCAATCTTTTCGAATTTGTGCTTACCATCATTTTTCATAATCAAGTGTATACTTGTTTGTCCAAATGATGGCGCCCAGATAACGAAACAGATTGATAAGTAATATAATTTTTGTATCACTGTGTTCATATGAGTAAATATACCTAATATTTTATTATATAATGATTATTTATTATAAATATTATGATGTGTTGTGATAACAATTTTTGGTTCTGGTTTCTGTTTTGCTTTTTTTAGAGCATGCATATTTTGCTTTCAATTCGTGAAGCATGGGGAGCGATTACAAAAATTCAATGCTCATACAACCAAGTTTCAATCTCTTCAATACTCGGTAATTCTCTCGTCCAGCCATAAGTGATTGCTTTTTGAGCATAGAATAGTCTTTCTTCGATGGTATCCAGTTTATCCAATAAAGTACAGTTATGCCCCCAAGGTAATTGTGCAACGCTCCGTCGCACAATTGTAGTGTATTGATTTTCATTTGATTGTAATTGTGCAACGGAGCGTTGCACAATTTGAAAGGTTGGATAAGCTTCAGCAAAAGCCCGCATGTATTTGACATTACGGGGTGATAATCCTTTCATATTTGGAAAAGCTGTTTTGAGGTCGGTAATAAAACGGTCAATAACTTTTGTGCCCCAGCCTTGTTGTTGTTGTTGTTGTAAAATGGTGTTACCAATTTCCCAGTAAACGTTGAGCAATTCTTGATTGATGGCAAGTGTGGCTTTTAACCTTGCCTGCCTGATTTTTTCTTTTAATGATTGCAGTATGTTGCGATAATTTGAATCTGGTTGAGAAGACATAACTGCATTGAAATTTTGGTAGTGAGATGCTTGAAAGTTACATCGAAACCCAAATGAATAGGGGTTATTTCTAAGACTATTTTTTTCTAGAAAATCAGCTATGTTTTCTATATGATGCGTGTGATAAAGTGTTGCCTTTCACAGATCGTGAATTGTGCGGAAGGGGCTATGGGTGGTAAAACTTTTGGCAAGTTTCGGAACTTTCCAAAAGTAAATACGCACGGGTATCGTCGCTGCTTTTTTCTCCGTTATCAGTCCGTTATTAGTCCGTTACAAGTCCGTAACATGTCCGTTTGCCATTTGGTATTCATTCGTATTTCATTTGATGTCTGTTTTGGTTCCTTTTAAGTATACATAAGACCATATAAAGGGTTTAGAAAGTGTGTTATTGTCTCAGACCTGCAATCATCAGTACAGGATTAAAAAGAGACCC
>NZ_JBHYCW010000062.1:0-4440 GCF_051861365.1 Sediminibacterium sp.
TTATTAAAATCTTTCAAATTGACGACCCGCTGCAGTTTACAAAGAATTTACAATAAATTTAGTCGGACAATAATGATAAGAAATAAGAAACAGAGGAATAAGAAACATGAAAGTAAAATTTATTCGCTCACTACTTTCTGATTTCTTGTTTCTTATTTCTCTGTTTCTTATTTCCCTGTTCCTCTGTTTTCTTAAACTTTCACCAACTTCCACTTCCCACGTTTAAACAGAATAACACTTGTAATGGTGATACAGGTTTCTGTTGTTACGATGGCGATGAATACGCCGGTGGTGCCCATGTTCAGTACTTTGGAAAGTAATAGGGCAAAAGGTATTTGGAAAACCCAGAACCAAAATAAATTGATCCAGGTAGGTGTTCTGCTGTCGCCGGCACCGTTAAAGGCGTTGATCATGACCATACCCACACCATAGAAAATATAACCCAAGCTCACGATACGCAAAGCAGTGACTGCTGTTTTGGTAACGGCGGGATCATGTGATATGAGTCCTACAAAAAATTCAGCACCTACCACAAACAGTACAGATACAAATGCCATGAAGATGGCATTGTAGCGAGCCGTTTTCCAAACCGATTGTTCAGCACGATCGGGTTGTTGAGCGCCGAGGTTTTGTCCAACAAGTGTTGCAGCTGCATTACTCAATCCCCACGCGGGCATGATAAAGAAAATGAGTAAACGGATGGCGATGGTATAACCTGCAACAGCATCGCTACCAAAACCGGAAACAATTCTGGCCATCGCGATCCAGCTGGCAGAGCCGATGATGAACTGAAGGGTTCCGGTGGAGGCAATATTGGCGATGGAAGTGAGGATCTCTTTATTCGGAATAAAATGTTTGCGTACGATGCGTACAATATTTTTTCCATTGAATAAATGATAGAGCTGATACAATACACCAATACCTCTACCGGTGGTGGTAGCAATGGCGGCGCCGGTTAGTCCAAACTGATCAATCAATATCGGACATAATATGATGTTGCAGATATTGGCGAGCCATAAGCTTTTCATGGCCATGGCAGCATCACCCGCACCACGGAAGATACCATTGATAAGGAAGAGCAACATGATCACCAAATTACCGATGAGCATGATGCGGGTATAATTGGTACCCATGGCAACCACAGCTTCATCTGCACCCATGATTGCTAAAATATCTGCTGCATAAAAGACACCGATAATGCTGATCAGAACGGAGATGCCGAACGACAATAACAATGCTTGTGCACCGGCTTTAGCGGCACCTTCGGGATTTTTTTCACCAATTCTTCGGGCCACCATCGCAGTGGCTGCCATACTCAAACCGATGGCCACAGAATAAATAAGGGTGAGAAAAGATTCGGTAAGTCCAACAGTAGCGGCGGCACCGGCACCGAGTTTACTCACAAAGAAAATATCGACCACCGCAAACACAGACTCCATGCACATTTCAAGGATCATGGGTATGGCCAGCATGAATACGGCTTTACGGATACTACCCTGGGTAAAATCTTGGTGTTCGCTGTTAAGTGCTTCGCGGAAATAGCTGAAAAAGCCCTTCTTGGGCGTATGATTAATAGTGGTATTCGTCATTACAGGAATGCATTAAATAAATGGAGAAATAGTCCACCGGAGGCGAACGGTTTAAGGGTGTTGAGCGAGAATGGGTAGCAGTGATTCGGTGCTGGTACCCTGCTTAGATGTTCATAAAACAGGTATTCGTGTATGAATATCCTTCGGATGATTTTGAATATCTGATCCGGAGGCAGGGCAAAATTATTCTTTTCTTTTACAAATGCAATAATCCAAAATGGATGAGTGGTTAAAAACAAGGTCTTTAGCTGCATCAACAGCAGATTTCTATGGAATTGCTTTTGTTTTTCCGGTACAGGATGGTTGCTAACGGGCGGGTGTTGATGCTGTAACAGGAACTTGTCAGATAATCATAGCAGCTATTCATAAAAGGTTAGCAGTAATTAACGTATCCATATCGCATTTCTTAAAAGATATGCGTCAATCATGCGACAACTACGGGACAACAACGCGATAACTACGCGACAACCTATGAAAACCAACACTACAATAACCATTCAGCAAGAAGGAAGGCAGGTGAACCTTTCGGGTAGGGTAAGGAATGGGGGTGCCAGGGTGGGAAGGGAAAAAACAGGGTAATTTTTTTTGTTAGAAGCTAAGAATCAGTAAATTAGAATGCTTAATGACCCAAAAGATATTTGGTTCGCCTGAAACCAAACCCTGAGAAACGACCCCGGCAGTATCGCCGGGGTTTTTTATTTCAATACCGGCATACCAAAAACCAATTTTTTACGTATATACTATTGTTACTACCGTGTGAACTTTCAAACGGATAAGCTGTTGAATATCAAATTCCTATATCTTTATTACAAAGTTCAATATCCCCCCAGATGAACTGCTTGAGATTGATAAGGTCCAATGTCTGTGTGTTCGTGCGTGGAGTGCGGGGGGTGAATCTGTTTTCTAAACGACTTTCTTTTTTTTTATTTCTGTTAGTTTTTATTCCCACTGTTTCTTTCACACAAATAACAGGTGGGGGTATAATATCAACTTCGAATGGATGTCAAGTTTGGAATCTACCACATGCTTTTACAGGAACTGTATTTGTTGGTGATGGTGGCGGTTTCGAAGTATATGAATGGCAAAGAAGCCAAGATCCCACTTTTTTGATTGGACCAGTTACAACACTTTGTCCTACTCGAAATTGTACGGATGCAAGTAGCTTGTCTGGTACTTGGTATTATAGGAGGAAAGTATTTCGTACTGATATACCGGGAGATATCTTTTATAGCAATGTTCTTAAAGTAGTTATGATGCCAACTGTTTCAATCACTGGCTCATTAACGTTATGTCAAAATGCAGCAAGCCCTTCATTAACTGTTACAGCCACTGGAGGAACTGCGCCTTATTCCGTCACTTATTCAATAAATGGGGCTGCTCCGGTTACTGCTACTACAACTACAGGTGCGGGAACTATGACGGGTACACTATCCATTACGGTTCCTACATCTACGGCCGGTGTTTTTACTTATAGTTTAACCTCTGTTGTGGACGCTAATTCTTTATCTGAGGGTTGTACGAATACCAATGTAAGTAGCAGTGCAACGATTACTGTAACAGCGCTTCCAACTGCAACTATTAATGCTAATACCTTAACAGCATGTTTAAGTGGAATATCTCCGGTTGTAACCATAACAGGCTCAGGAGGAACAGCGCCATATACTTTTATTTATACCATTAATGGGGGGCCAAATCAAACTATCACTTCAACGGCTGCATCAGCGGATTTAACGGTTCCTGTAAGCTCCTCGGGTAATTTTATTTATCAGTTAGTATCTGTTCAGGAAAGTAGTACAACAGCTTGTATTAATGCGCAAACTTCTTCATTAACAGTAGTTGTTAATCCTAAGCCAGTATTTGCAAGTATCGATCCTTTAGAGCCAACAATCTGTTATGGTACTTCCTTTTTTAATGTAACCCTTACTTATTCTAATATTCCAACAGAATATAAATTAGATTGGAGTTCCCTTGCTACTAGCCATGGTTTTACCAATGTTGGTTATACGACAAATAACTTTATCTCTGGGTCTCCACTTACAATTGCTGTGCCTACTGCAACAGCTCAGATTACTACATACTCTGGAACGCTAACTGTACGAAACGCACTTACAGGTTGTGAAAGTGATCCAGGCACAGCACAATTTAAAATCAATCCAGTTCCAATACTGGGAACGATAACAGGAGTAAGCCCAGTCTGTGTGGGGTCGACCTTGAGTTTATCTAATTCTTTAGGAGGAGGAACTTGGACAATCAATAATGCAAATGCTACGATAGGAGCATTGACAGGTATGGTTACCGGTTCAGCAGCGGGTTCATCTGTAGTTACCTACTCTGTTACGAATGTTCAAGGATGTTCGAGTTTAACAACAACAAGCGTAATCATTAATGCCTTACCTGTGTTGGGAATGATAACAGGAGTAAGTCCGGTCTGTTTGGGATCGACCTTGAATTTATCAAATTCTTTGACTGGAGGTATATGGACAATCAATAATGCAAATGCGACAATAGGCTCACTTACTGGATTATTGACGGGGTCGGCTGCGGGAACATCAGTAGTTACATATTCAGTTACAAATAGTGATGGTTGTTCTAATTTAACTACCACTACAGTTACTATCAATGCGTTACCAACGGTAGCAGCGATTACGGGATTAAATGCAGTATGTGTTGGATCGAATATAACATTAGCCAATGCAACAGGTGGTGGTGTATGGTCACTGAATAATGCGAATGCAACTGTTAATGGATCGGGTGTGCTAACAGGTTCAACTGCTGGAACAACAACGGTATCGTATGCAGTAACAGATGTAAACAACTGTACAACGATTGTTACATCTACTAAAACGATCAA
>NZ_JBHYCW010000063.1:0-3987 GCF_051861365.1 Sediminibacterium sp.
ATTTAATCCGTATTCATGTTAAACTGAAAAAAGAAAATTATACTTTTAACTGGCCCGAAAAAAAGGGGAGCTTACAATTACGGTGGGCGCTATTCAATCAGGTGTACGCAATAATATCATTCCTGAAACCTGTGAGATGTTGGGTACTATTCGAACATTGGATAGTAAGATGCAAAAAGAAGTGCATGAAAGAATACGCAATACAGTTAAACACATTGCTGCCAGTAATGGCACGGAAGCAGAGGTAACAATTGATACCAAAACATTGGTTACTTATAATGATCCTGAGTTGGTAAAACTGACACTACCATTTTTGGAGAAAGCAGCAGGTAAAGGAAAAGTAGTAACTCGTGACTGGGATACCGGTGCAGAAGATTTTTCATTTTATGGAGAAAAAGCCCCTTCATTCTTTTTCTACCTAGGAGGTATGCCGAAAGATCAGGATCCAAACAAAGCGCCACAACATCATACCGCTGATTTTTATATTGATGAAAGTGGGTTTGATTTGGGTGTGAAAGCTTTTTGTCAGTTGGTGTTTGATTATGCCAAGAGTAAGAAGTAATGTTTATTGCCACTGAGAGCACAGAATTGCACAGAAAGTTTCAGTGTATTTCTGAGTCTTCAGTGGCAGTTTATTTAAGAATAAACCCTCGCACCAAACAGCAAACTTCCAATTCTTACCATGTTACTCCCCTCTTCGATGGCAATGGTATAATCGCCACTCATACCCATGCTGAGAATGGCTGATGGCTGATGGATCATAGCAGATTGCTTGAAAATATTGTGTAGAGATCTAAATTCGCTTCTTACTTTTTCTTGATCATCCGTAAAGGAAGCCATACCCATTAAACCACGGATACGTACATTCGGAAAATTCGATAGTTGTTCGATGGTATCTTTCAACTCTTGTTCATCCATTCCAAATTTAGTCTCTTCTGTAGCGATATGCACTTGTAGTAAACAGTCAATGATTCGATTGTTCTTAGCCGCCTGTTTATTGATTTCTTTCAATAATTTAAGACTATCCACTCCATGTATCAGGTGAACAAAAGGCGCTATGTATTTTACTTTATTCGATTGTAAATGACCAATAAAATGCCAGCGGATATCTATGGGTAAAACAGATTGTTTATCGACCAACTCTTGCACATAATTTTCTCCAAAATCTCTTTGACCTATATCATACAACGTCTTTATATCCTCAGCAGGTTTTGTTTTGCTTACTGCTACCAATGTTACATTAGCTGCCACAAGTTCACTGCTAATACGCTGATACTGCTCAATATTCGCTGACATCACTCAAATTTGAAGCAAAAATAGTGAATTGTGAATGGTGAATGGTCAATTGTGAATTGTCAATTGTCAATGGCGAATTTTATTTTTATTCACTATTCACAATTGACAATTCACCATTGACTATCTACTCGTAAACATCGCTTTTACAAAATCTGTTACCAAATAACTGATCATTTTTCCGGTATGATATCCTGATCGGCCATCTGCAAGTTGTGTAGCTCCTTCGCAAATATGCAAATAGGCAACTTTGCTATCTGTAGCTGTGAAGTTGATATATTGTCTGGCATGTGCAAGTGTAATACCTGCGGGACTAGAAGCACTGCTTGTAGCATTTTCAATGACATCAAGATCCAATTCAATACCGCAATAACTATCTTCTGTAAATCCAGTAGCATGGGCTACAGATTGCAGAAATGTTCTTTTTTCATGAATGAAAATATCTTCATAACTGATACAATCAATAAAAGGATTATTGACCATATCCATCCATACATTTTGTGGTAAATAGTTTTCATGGTATCCCAGTACGCAATATTTCTCTAAATAACCATCTGCTTCTGCGTACGAAAATCCATTACCACTGTGCCTGCCTTCCATGGGACGAAAATCTGCATGTGCATCTAAATTGATCGCATTGATCTGTGCAATCGGTATTAATCCCGCCTTGTACAATCCCTTTGCGGCTCCTTTAATACAGGGATACGCGTTATTATGTCCACCCCCAATGACAATGGGTATTTTATTGTTTTGCGTGATCATGTGAATCAGTTGCTCAACCTCATCATCAATCATATTCACCGCATGTCGGTAAGCCGCTATTTTTTCATCATAACTCTGTGCATTTTGTTCAATCAGATTTTTAGCACCTGAAAAATCAAAATGACCCATCACAAGGATACTACTCCCTTCAAAAAAATCATTACTCTGGGTGTTCAAAAAAGACTGCAAAAATGCAATCCAAGCAGAGTCACAACCTCCCACACCTTGATTCGCGAGTACGCCTATGTCTTCAGGTATTCCAACCATTACAAATGGAGCACTGGACTGTTGCAAAGATGATTCCAATGCGGCACTATCTTTAACTACTTGTACCCTTTCCCCTATTTTGGTCTCAAATCTTCTGATTCGAGTGACAGAAAGGACATCCTTTTTGTTATAAATTTTTAAATGTGGTAGTTGCAAGGCGTATCGATTTACAATGAATATACTGATTTTTTGGGTTAGTCCATGGTCTATAAACTACCCAAACACTTCTCCATTAATCAACACCCTATCTATCAGATTGGATCCGAAAGCATAAGGTAGGTAAGCAATGGAAGGTATGGGTTGTGTAATGATCAGATTGGCGCGTTTCCCGATGGTGATGCTGCCTACTTCCTTTTCCAGTTCCATGGCATAAGCGCCATTGAGGGTGGCGGCATTGATGGCTTCTTCCGGTAACATTTTCATTTGTATACAGCTCATTGAGACCACCATATTCATATTACCACTCGGACTGGAACCCGGATTATAATCAGATGCCAATGCAATAGCAGTTCCCGAATCAATTAATTGTCTTGCCGGTTGAAAGGGCATTCGTAGAAAATAAGCAGCAGTAGGCAATAAAGTTCCAATGGTATTGGATGATGCAAGTAATTGAATGGTTTCATCATCCATGGTTTCTAGATGATCTACTGAAATGGCATTGGTTTGTATTCCTGCCTGAACTCCGCCGGACAGATTTAATTGATTGGCATGAATTTTCGGTTGTAAGCCAATTTTTTTTCCTGCTTCACAGATTCTTATCGTTTCTTCCGGTGAAAAGAAACCTTTTTCACAAAAAACGTCGATATAATCTGCCAATTGCTCCCGATCAATGATCGGAAGCATTTCATGAATGATTTGATCAATATAACCCTCATGATCTTCTTTAAACAAAAGAGGATAAGTATGGGCTCCCAGAAAAGTAGCTTTAATGGGTATGGGCGATGTTTCTTTCAGTTGTTTGATGACACGTAGCATTTTGATCTCCGCTTCTACAGATAATCCATACCCGCTTTTGATTTCTACCGCCCCGGTGCCTAAACGAATGATGTCAACCAATCTTTGCTTGGCAGAAGTATACAGCGCTTCTTCTGTCGTTAATGCAAGCCGTCTTGCTGAGTTTAGGATACCACCCCCTTTCGCAGCAATATCTTCATAACTCATTCCTTTAATCTTATCAACAAACTCTTCTTCTCTACTTGCCGCAAATACCAAATGAGTATGACTATCGCACCAACAAGGCAATACACTCGCGCCTTTCAGATCCATCACATTACTGACTTCAGGATAAGCATCCATGGTTCCAAAATCCGCTATTCGTCCATTTACAATCAATAACCATGCATTTTCAAGAATTGGCAAACTACTCAACTCTTTTCCACGCAACAATGCAGGTTGCTGACGAACATTTATCAATTGGTGAATGTTTGTAAGGAGCATTTGATTCATAGTGGGAAAATAAGGATTTAGCTGCAAGCTACACGCTACAAGCTTCAAGCTTTTACTATAATTATCTTTATTCCTGGTATGGCTATTTGGATATAATACATTTAACCTAAACTTGCAGCCTGCAGCGTGTAGCGTGTAGCTTGTAGCCATTGCTGTCCGGTAAAAAATCAAATTATTTTCTAGTCTCCTGTAATTGCTGTATTTGAGGTGGCAATAACA
>NZ_JBHYCW010000064.1:0-3795 GCF_051861365.1 Sediminibacterium sp.
ATGGTATATTTGATGATAATCCTGCAATAGCTTCACTAAATGAATACAATGTGCTTGGATCATATAAAGCTACCCATCTCCCTAATGATTCAATCATTATTTCTATAGGCGATAACAAAATCAGGAAATTAATTGCCAATAAAATTTCACATGAGTTTGGTCAATGTATTGCATCCTCGGCTATTTGCGATAGAAATTCTCAAATTGGAGAAGGTACTGTTGTACTTCATAATGTCATTGTTCAAAGAGATGTAGTGATAGGAAAGCATTGTATCATAAATACTTCTGCTTCCATTGATCACGATTGTGTCATTAGCGATTTTGTACATGTTTCTCCTGGGGTAACACTTTGCGGTGCGGTAAGTATTGGTGAAGGTTCACATGTTGGAGCAGGTGCTACTGTAATTCAAAATATTAAAATCGGTAGATGGTGTGTTATTGGAGCAGGAACTGTAGTTATCAATGATATCCCCGATTATTCAATGGTAGTAGGGATTCCTGGAGTAGTAAAAAAAAAATTGAGTATTGATGAATAAAATTTGGTTGTCCTCGCCACATATGGGTGGAACGGAGTTGAAATATGTAAATGAAGCTTTTGATACAAATTGGATAGCACCATTAGGTCCGAACGTGAACGGATTTGAAAGTGATTTGCAAGATTATCTTGATATTAAACATGCTGCTGTTTTAAGTTCGGGAACAGCAGCCATACATTTAGCACTCATTTTGTTGAATGTTGGATATGGCGATGAGGTCATCTGTCAAAGTTTTACATTCTCTGCGAGTGCAAATCCTATCGTTTATCAAGGTGCAACTCCTGTATTTGTTGATTCCGAACCCGATACATGGAATATGTGTCCAAAACAATTAAGATTAGCAATTGAAGATCGTTTACTAAAAGGTAAGAAACCAAAAGCTATCATACCGGTTCATTTGTATGGTATGCCAGCCAAAATGAAAGAAATTGCGCAAGTTGCTCAGGAGTTTGATATTCCGATTATAGAGGATGCAGCAGAGGCTTTAGGTTCAAAATATGGCGATCAATGCTGTGGAACTTTCGGAAAATTCGGTATTCTGTCTTTTAATGGGAATAAAATCATTACAACTTCTGGAGGTGGTGCATTGATATCCAACGAAAGGTCATTAATTGAAAAAGCACGTTTCTTATCAACACAAGCCAGAGATTCTGCACCTCATTATCAGCATTCTGTTATTGGGTATAATTACAGAATGAGTAATGTGGCTGCCGGAATTGGTAGGGGGCAAATGGAAGTTTTGAATCATCATGTAGACAAAAGGAGAGGGGTCCATTTGTATTACGAAAAAGCCTTATCTAATTTAACAGGCGTTAGATTCTTATCTGAACCTTCCGGATCTTTCAGTAATAGGTGGCTTACTTGTATATTGGTTGACCCACAGAAAACAGGAGGCATTACAAGGGAACATATTCGTTTACAACTCGAATCAGAAAATATTGAAAGTCGACCTCTCTGGAAACCAATGCATCTACAGCCTGTTTTTGCTGACGCACCCTATTACGGTGAAACATTAGCTGAAACATTATTTCAAAATGGGCTTTGCTTGCCTTCAGGATCTAATCTTTCAAGTCAGGATCTCGATCGGGTGTCTCAATCGATTGTATCATTGTTTCGATAGCAATATTGCGTATATTAACAATTTTATCTACATTGTACTATATTACCTATTTACATGTTTAAAAAAACCAATATAGTTCCGCGTTGGATTATTTTCTTAATTGATAATGCTATTTGTGCTTTTGCTATGTTGTTTGCACATTTAATACGCTACAATTTAGCGATTGAAGCAATCGATGTGCAAATACTTAGCGGTAATATCCTCATTCTTACACTTATTAATTCAATCGTTTTTATCAATTTTCGTACTTATGCTGGTATTATTCGATACACTGGTATTCAAGATGCATTACGAATTTGTTATGCCATATTAATGACTACCTCAGTCTTATTTTTTATTGGATTGGTATCAAGTAATACAGGGGGAGGAGCTTTAAATTTTGCAACAGTAACTTTGATAATTTACAGCTTGTTCAGTTTTCTTTTTTTGATTTCATATCGCGTGATTGTAAAATATGCATTTGCTTATCTGCGTAATTATAAAATGGATCGAAAAAATGTTATCATTTATGGTGCTGGTGAGGCTGGATTTGCGACGAAAAGAGTATTAGAACATGATGCCACTTCTAATATTAGTGTAGTTGCATTTATTGATGATGATGTGCGTAAGGTTGGTAAAGTAGTTGATGGAGTTAAAATTCAACACCGACTGGATTTACAAAATATATCCTTATCACAGAAAATAGATGAGATTATTATTGCTGCTTTTAATATGGCTCCAGATAAAAAAAATGAACTCGTAGATTTTTGTTTGGATCATGATATTAAAGTATTGAATGTACCGCCTCTAGATAAGTGGATTAACGGTGAATTCTCAGCTCGTCAATTACAAACGATTAAGATAGAAAATCTCTTAGAGCGTGAACCGATTCGGATCAATAATGAAGAAATCGCTAGTCAGGTAAAAGGAAAACGTGTATTGGTAACCGGAGCTGCCGGTTCCATCGGTAGTGAAATTGTTCGTCAACTCTTGCGTTTTCAACCCCATACCATTATTCTTTGTGATCAGGCAGAAACGCCTTTGCACCATTTGGAATTGGAATTACAGGAATTGAATCCTAGTACAGCATGCATACCTTATTTAGGAGATGTTACGAATGAAGAGCGCATGCAGGAAATGTTTGCGATGTATGAGCCACATTATGTGTACCATGCAGCTGCTTATAAACACGTACCCATGATGGAGCTTTGTCCGTCGGAAGCGATTTTGACGAATGTGATGGGTACGAAAATCATTGCAGATCTTTCTGTGAAACATCATGTACAGCGTTTTGTGATGGTGTCTACCGATAAAGCAGTGAATCCTACTAATGTAATGGGTGCTTCTAAACGCTTAGCAGAATGTTATGTACAATCACTGTATCACTCTGCAGCGAATACCGGTGACAAAGATAAATTTACCAAATTCATCACTACCCGTTTTGGTAACGTATTAGGATCTAACGGATCTGTAATTATTCGCTTTAAAGAACAGATTGAAAAAGGTGGTCCGGTAACAGTTACGCATCCTAATATCACCCGCTTCTTTATGACCATTCCGGAAGCTTGTCAACTTGTGCTCGAGGCTGGTAGCATGGGGAGCGGTGGTGAAATATTTGTATTCGATATGGGTAAACCTGTACCTATTGTTGATCTCGCTAAGAAAATGATTCGTCTTTACGGGTATGTACCCGGTATTGATATTGAAATCAAATACAGTGGACTGCGTCCGGGTGAGAAACTCTATGAAGAGCTTTTAATGGATTCTGAAAATACTTTACCTACTTATCATGAAAAAATCATGATTGCTAAAGTGCGGAATATTCAGTTTGATGCGATGCATCAGGAATTTACTTCTTTGATTCAGCTGGCTAAACAGAGGAAGGGGACGATGGAGATGGTGGCTAAAATGAAGAAACTCGTTCCGGAGTTTATTAGTAATAATTCTGTTTTTGAACAATTAGATAATGGCAATAACGCGGAGGTTATTGCGATGAAGATTAGTTAAGATCTTTTTTATTTCTTTCTTAGATACTCAGGTTATTCATTGCTTTATTAAATGTAAGTCTCCGTTTACTTTTTTGTCTCTTAAGTAACTAAATTATCAGGAACCAGTACTAAACCTAATCTTGTTGCTTGTTGCTTTAATTTTTTTAGTTGT
>NZ_JBHYCW010000065.1:0-3464 GCF_051861365.1 Sediminibacterium sp.
ACCTGGGATGATTTGCAGAACACAACGCTTAACAAATGGATCGTAGAATTTAATACGATCATTACTACAAGCTTCCCCGGCTATACAAGAATCGGAGAGTTTGGTGGACATACCTACTATGTATCTACCAGTACAGCTACCTGGATCAATGCCCGTTTATCTGCACAATCCATTGGCGGCGATCTGGTTTCGATTAATACACAGGCTGAGAATAGTTTTGTTGCCTCTTCTGGTATTGCATGGGTAGGGGGATATCAGGATCTTAGTGATTCGAAATACATTGAACCAGGCAATGATTCGCAGAATTATGGAGGATGGAAATGGGTAGATGGAACAAGCATGTCTACACCAAAAATTACGATTACGCAAACAGCCGGATTACCATCAGGTTCTGTATTCCCAGTGGGTGTTACCACGAATACATTTGTTGCGAGGGATGAATCAGGCAATGAAAGCACATGTAGCTTCACCGTAACTGTACGTGATGTACAACCACCGGTGATCCATTGCCCTGCAAATATTTCAGTTACTGCTACTAGTGCCGGCGGTGCAGTGGTGAATTATACGACACCTGTAGGTACAGATAATTGTAGTGGCGCCACAACCGTAAGAACTGCAGGTCTTGCCAGCGGATCCACTTTCCCAATTGGTACCACAACAGTTACTTATCGTGTTACCGATGCGGCAGGATTATCAACACAGTGTTCATTTACCGTAACGGTAGTAGGAGTGGCACCTGTGATTAGTTGTCCGGCTAATATTACAGTGAATGCAGCCGTTGGCACCTGTGCAGCTAACGTGAATTTCGCTGCAACAGAAACAGTAGGCATTCCGGCATCTAGTATTACTTATACAATTGATGGTAATCCGGTAGCATCTGGAGCAAGCTTCCCTGTAGGAACCACAACTGTTGTAGCTACTGCTACCAATGCAGTAGGATCCTCAAGCTGTTCATTTACAGTAACAGTAGTGGACAATCAAAACCCAACTATCACAGCACCTGCAGATGTTCAGGGCAATAATACAGCCGGACTTTGTACTGGAACTGTAACATTGGGTGCACCTGCAACAGGTGATAATTGTGGTGTAGCATCTGTTACAAATGATGCTCCAACTACAGGCATATTCCCGATAGGTTCTACTACGGTAATATGGACTGTAACAGATATTCATGGAAATAAGACTACAGCAACACAAACTGTAGTAATAGTAGACAATGAAAAGCCAACTATCAGTGTGACAGATGTAAACGTTAACAATGATGAAGGTAAGTGTGGTGCAAGTGTTGTAATTGCTCAACCAGAAACCGATGATAATTGTGGAGTAGCTACTATTTCAGGAGTACGTAGCGATAATCAATTGCTGACAGCAGATTACCCAGTAGGTACTACAACCATAACATGGACTGTTAGAGATGTGAATGGTAATCATACAACTACTACTCAAACGATTGTAGTTGCAGATAACGAAAAACCAACCATCAGTGTAACGAATGTAAACGTTAATAATGATGCGGGTAAGTGTGGAGCAAGTGTTATGATTGCACAGCCAAGTACCGCAGATAATTGTGATATTGCTTCTGTTGTGGGTGTACGTAGTGATCATGCATCATTAAGCGCTGAATATCCAGTAGGTACAACAACCATAACTTGGAAAGTCACAGACATACATGGTAATGATGCAACTACTACTCAAACAGTTGTAGTGAATGATACCGAGTTGCCGGTGGTGAAGACAAACAATATCGTTGTTCAGTTGGGTGCGAATGGACAGGCTTCGATTACTACATCGCAGATCAATAATGGATCAACTGATAACTGTACCATTGCAAGTATAGTATTGGATAAAATGAATTTCAACTGTAGCAATGTAGGAGAGAACACCGTATTGTTAACAGTAACAGATATACACGGAAATATTGCTTCTGCAAATGCAACAGTCACTGTACAGGATAATATACTTCCAACAGTGGTTACCCAACCTGTTACAGTTACATTAGTAAATGGTGCTGCATCTGTTACAGCGGCACAGATCAATAACGGCTCATTTGATAATTGTGGAATTGCCACCATGACCGTTTCTCCTGCCAACTTCAACTGTAACAATATCGGTAGCAATACTGTAATACTTACTGTAACCGATGTGAATGGCAATACGAATACGGCATCAGCTACTGTAACGGTAGTTGGACAATTGCCAAGCTGTTCTATTACTTCGGTACCAACCAGCAATGTGTTTACAGGTGGTAATCCGAATAATATCTATCTGGGTTATGGTGCGCAGAGTACGGTATTGAATGTGGCAGCAACCGGTGGTAGTAGTTATACTTACCAGTGGAGTGGTACTGCAACACAAATGTTGAGTAGTACAACTGCTGCAGCACCTGTATTCACACCAACAGCACCGGGTAATTATACATTCACGGTTACTGTTACCAATAACTTTGGATGTACTTCAACCTGCACAATTACGATCTGTGTGAAAGATATCAGAGTGCCTGGTACAGGATTGAAGGGAAGTCCGGCTAAAGTGTATATCTGTCACCTGCCTCCGGGTAATAAGAGCAATCCTCAGACCCTGGAGATCAGTGTGAATGCAGTCGCTACCCATATTGGCAAACATGACGGCGACAGACTTGGAACCTGTGCAATGACACCATGTGCAGAGCCTGCACCAACAACTGTTTCCAATGCGCTGATTTCAAAAGCAGTAGTGGAAGGTGAGTCTAAAGCGAGTACGAATGAAGAGCTGAAGGTAACTGTGATGCCAAATCCAAGTGCAACTTACTTTACATTGAAACTTGAAAGCAAATATGATGCTCCGGTTAATATGAAAGTAGTGGATGTATTGGGAAGGGTAGTAGACAACAGGGTGAAACTGGGTTCAAACGCAACTGTTGAAGTAGGTCACAACTACCAATCAGGAACTTACTTTGCAGAGTTTATCCAGGGTAATAGAAGAAAAGTAGTACAGCTACTCAAAATCAAAAGATAATCATTTGTAACCCCTCAAATGATAAAGAAAAGGGTTCGTCTGTGATGACGAGCCCTTTTTCATTTTGATATGATCGTGTTGTAAAATCTTAAATCTTCTGATTTTTTTAAGTAGGGGCATAAAAAAAAGTTAACTATTTAGTTAACCCTTTCTTTCTTGTGACCGCGTTATCCGCGGTTGCGGAAAACCTAAAACCTTCTGATCCGTAGTCGTGATGCTTCCGCCTGAGGCGGATTGAGCTATGCAGATTTATTGATGATTTGTTTTAACCATTCACGTCCCTTACCTGATTTGAAAAATTTTTCTCTAGCCATAGCCTCACTTCTGGTTGAAAATGTTTCATGGTATACGAGAAACCATGGTCTGTATTTCTTAGTAAATGCAACGAGTCCTTCATTATGTTGAATAATTCTTAACTCAAGATTCGAAGTAGACCCTTTGTACAAGATATTCTTCTGTTGTGATTGTAA
>NZ_JBHYCW010000066.1:0-2945 GCF_051861365.1 Sediminibacterium sp.
ACCTGGGATGATTTGCAGAACACAACGCTTAACAAATGGATCGTAGAATTTAATACGATCATTACTACAAGCTTCCCTGGCTATACAAGAATCGGAGAGTTTGGCGGACATAGCTACTATGTATCTACCAGTACAGCTACTTGGATCAATGCCCGTTTATCTGCACAATCCATTGGCGGCGATCTGGTTTCGATTAATACTCAGGCTGAAAACAGTTTAGTTGCCCCTTATGGTATGGCATGGGTAGGGGGATATCAGGATCTTAGTGATTCGAAATATATTGAACCAGGCAATGCTTCGCAGAACTATGGAGGATGGAAATGGGTAGATGGAACAAGCATGTCAACTCCAAAAATTACGATTACCCAAACTGCGGGCTTACCATCGGGTTCTGTATTCCCTTTGGGTGTTACCACCAATACGTTTATTGCTCGAGATGAATCAGGCAATGAAAGTACTTGTAGCTTCACCGTAACGGTACGTGATGTACAACCACCGGTGATCAGTTGCCCTGCTAATATCAATGTTACTGCTACTAGTGCCGCCGGTGCAGTGGTGAATTATACGACACCTGTAGGTACAGATAATTGTTCTGGTGCAACAACTGAAAGAATTGCCGGACCAGCCAGTGGATCAACCTTCCCAATTGGAACTACAACTGTTACTCATCGAGTAACAGATGCAGCAGGCTTGTCAACCGAATGTTCATTTACCGTAACGGTATCTGGATTAGCTCCAGTCATCGTAAGTCCAGGGAATCAAACTGTAAATGTGGCACCTGGTACTTGTGCAGCGGTAGTTAACTTTGCTGCAACAGAAACAACAGGTATCCCAGCTTCTACGATTACTTATTCGATACCATCAGGTAGCACTTTCGGTTTAGGATCTACAGTAGTAACTGCAACAGCAACAAATGCAGTTGGAACTTCATCTGTTCAATTTACGATTACAGTACGTGATGCCCAACCGCCAGTTATTACATGTCCTGCTGATATTACAGTTACGGCAACCAGTGCAGCTGGTGCTGTAGTTAATTATGTAGCGCCAGTTGGAACGGATAATTGTCCGGGTACAACTACCACAAGAATCGCAGGTTTAGCGAGTGGATCTGTTTTCCCACAAGGAACAACCACTGTAACTTATCGAGCAACAGATGCCGCAGGTAATATCACGAATTGTTCATTTAACGTCACTGTGAATGCTCCTACGGTGGCAGCTTCTGCACTCAATTTTGATGGCGTTAATGATTTTGTGGCCGTTAGTAATCCATTCAGAGCATTCCAAAAAGAAATCACAGTAGAATTCTGGATGAATACGCCGAATACGATTATGCCTTATGGTTCTATCATGGGTCAGTCTACTTCAGGTGTAGATAATATGTCTACGAATGTATGGCTGATGCATCCAGATACTAAGGGCAATATTGACTTTTTAGTGAATGATGGCGGAGTTTGGAAAGGGGTTACTGTAGCTTTACAAACCGGTTGGCATCATTATGTTGGTGTGGCGAGTGAATTCGGAGTTAGGTTTTATGTGGATGGGGTATTAGCACCTACAGTATCTGGTGGTCCGGGATTAGCAACTGGGATCACTAATGATATTGTGAATAATCCTAATTCAGTTTTGCATATCGGAAAAGATGTTAGACATAATACTGGTCGTTTTGGTAATATCACCATTGATGAAGTGCGTATTTGGAGTAGGGTATTATGTCAGGAGGAAATCCAAAACAATATGAATTGTGAATTGAATCCACAAGGTCAAACAGGGTTAGAAGAGTATTATCGTTTCAATCAAGGTTTTGTAGATTATGATAATACTGGTGAAACTTCACTTATTGATTTAAGTGGAAAGGGAAGAAACGGGCAACTCAATAATCTATCCTTAACAGGCAATAGCTCTAATTGGACCGTATCAGGTTCTACGAATAATGGTACTTGTTCTTCTTATATACCACCAACTGCACCAATTACTGGTACGACCTCAGTATGTATTGGAGCTAGCAGTACTTTGTCGAATACAATCGGCGGAGGATTATGGAGCAGTAGTAATACGAATGTAGCAACGGTTAATGCTACTACAGGTGTTGTTGTATCAAGGAATCCTGGTACAACAGTTATTACTTATCGCACTGAATGTGGTAGTGTGATCACGACTAATTTCACAGTGAAAGCCTTGCCTGTGATCACTATCAGTGCGAATGGAAATACATCTGTATGCCCAGGAAATACAGTTATGCTTGAAGCAAGTTCAATTGCAGATGCAATCTATCAATGGAAGCGTAATGGCGTAGATATTTCAGGTGCAAACAACCACGTTTATCAGGCACCAACTACTGGTAGTTACTCAGCTACTGTAACCGTTGATGGATGTACTTCAGCTGTTTCAAATGCTATCACTGTAACAGTTGCTGATGCTATTAAGCCTACTATTACATGTCCTGCTAATCAAACATTAAATCTTGATGCAACCTGTAAAGCAACTTTACCAGATTATAGAAGTCTGTTAATAGTGAGCGATAATTGTACAGCAACCGGTTCATTGGTGATTACACAAAGTCCGGCAGCTGGATCAGTGGTCAATGGTAATGGTTCAATGGTCGTTGACTTTACTGTCATAGATGCAACTGGTAATGAAAGTACTTGTACGATTACTATTGAGAAGAAAGATGTCACAGCACCAGTAGTTACTTGTCCTGCTCCGATTGTGGTAAATGCGACAACCAATACCTGCGGTGCTGTGGTAACCTTTACATCTCCTAATGCTACGGATAACTGCGGTATTATACCTTTTACCTCTTTCCGTGGTGGTGAGCCCAATCAGTTCCAGGGTGCTTTGCAGGATTACCTGCAGTTATATACCGATGGTACCTGGGATGATTTGCAGAACACAACGCTTAACAAATGGATCGTAGAATTTAATACGATCATTACTACAAGCTTCCC
>NZ_JBHYCW010000067.1:0-2511 GCF_051861365.1 Sediminibacterium sp.
TAAAGTAGATAAAAGTACCACAATACATTCATTATTCAGTTTCAGAACAATAAGCAAATTTTTCGTTTTCTAGTGAAGGGCTTTCCTCTCCAAAAGTTGAAATGCACTATGAACTTTTGGAAAGTTTTAGAACTTTCCAAAAGTTAAAACGAAATCTAGTTTAACCCCCTGTATTGAATGGGGGTCATTCCAGTCTTTTCTTTGAATAGTCTGGTGAAGTGTTGAGGATATTTAAAGCCGAGTTCATACGCTATTTCAGCAATCGATTTATCGATATCGAAAATTCGTTCTTTTGCAAGGTCTATCACTTTTGCTTGTATATGTTCTAATGGCGATATTCCGGTTTCTTTCTTAACCAGATCTCCAAAATAGTTAGATGAAAGATGAACCAAGTTTGCAAAATATTTTACAGTAGGAAATCCTACTTGTTGAGGCTGTTCCGACTTGAAATAATCACTTAAGAACTGCTCGAATTTTTCTAAGACTCCTTTATTGACATGATCACGGGTGATGAATTGTCGATCATAAAAACGGGTGCAATAATGTAATAATAATTCTAAACTTGAAACGATAATTTTTTTACTGTGATGGTCTATAGCAGACTCGATTTCTTTTTGTATCTTTTTGAATTGGTCAATGGTTAACTTTCTTTCATCTTCAGAAATATGTAAAGCCTCATTCACTTCATAGGAAAAAAAATCATACCTGTTTATATCTTTTCCCAAGGATGTTCCTTTTATTAGATCTGGATGAAAAAGCAGTGCCCAGCCTTTAGGCTTAGGTGTATTTTCTGGTACCCCGATAATTTGTCCAGGAGCAAGGAATACAAGTGTACCATCCTGATAATCGTAGTTTCCCCTTCCATATTTTAATTCGCCACATTTCAACTCTTTCAGTAATATAGAATATACCCCGAAGTTGTATGTACCTTGAGGTAGTTTTTTCACTTTAGAAGATTCTATTACAGATATGAGTGGATGAGATGTTTTTACTCCTCTGAGTTTATTATATTTTGATACACTATCTATTTTTAAGATATCAGCCATAAAAGATGATTGATATCCAAATGTAGCACTTTGTCAGCCCCAAGCATGATTGCCGAATAGAATCCGTAAAAATGGTAATTCATTAAGTAATGAATATAATAGAGGACTCCGTGATAATCAATAATTTTATGTTATGATTAAACAACTATATTTTAGTATTTTATTACTTACGTTCATTAGTATTCAGAAAGTATATGCGCAGCAGCTTAACGATAGTACTCAGCGTCGTATGGTCTTTTCAGGTTCATTGGGTATTACGAATAATGGATTTTCAATCATCCCATCATTTTCATTTAATGAACCTGCATCGATTATATTGCTTTCATGGAAAAAGAAAAAACTAAGTATCGACCCCGAGTTCAGGATAACACCTACCGGAGAGAAAGGCTCTATCATTCTATGGTTCAGGTATCATGCCATAAAAAGTAAACGCTTTAGTTTTAGAGTTGGGGCACATCCTGCTGTTAACTGGTTTCCTTCAACAGTATTACAAAATGGAGTAAGTGAAGAATTGCTAAGGTTGAGAAGATTTCTGGCATGGGAATTAGCTCCGTCTTATCGTATTTCTAAAAATTGGAGTGCCTCCTTGTATTACTTACAAGGAAATGGGATGCAAGTGAATGGACCCAGAACCACGCATTTTATTAACCTGAATACCACAGTTTCGAATATCCCTGTTTCAAATACAGTACAGCTTACTGTAACACCTGCATTATACTATCTTTTTCTTGATGGGAATGATGGCACTTTTTTTACAGCCAATGCTTCATTAGGCAATAGTAAATCGCCTTTTCTGCTGCAGGCTGCTATCAATCAAAAAATTCAATCAACTATTCCAGGTACAAATACATTTATGTGGAATATTGGTTTAGCTTATACTTTCACAAAGCAACTGGCTCCGGCAAACTCAAATAGATAAAGGAAAACCAAGATCATTCTTTCATACAGGCAATTGTCTAAAATAAAACGCTGGCATCTTATCAGTTTCACCTCCTTCTACAAAAAGAGATTGGGTAAGTATAAGAAAAGATAATTTCAACTTGTTCAGATGATCCCGGCTTGTTGAACAAGCGACCGGTTGATTAACTATAATGTCAAATAGATACTAAAGTAAATTTGTACTTCTGAATTTTGTATTTCCACTCCTTTCAACGTAATCTAAATATATTTGGAGATTCCGGGGTAATTAGATGCTGCCATTACTTGTTGTCATAAATTATATGGGACAATTCGTTATAAGTCTTAATTCGTCTTCAACTTCTGGACAACGCTATCGTAATATTCTTGCGTTAATTTCTCTCCCCAAATTGTAGGTTGTGTTCCTCCATAAATGGCCAAATAAGTTACATCACTTTCTTTAGTAGATGTATGCCAGTGTTCTACATCTTTGTTACATTTTATAACATCTCCTTTTCGTACAATGATGGGTTCTTTTCCCCTTTCTTGATAATAGCCTTGTCCTTCT
>NZ_JBHYCW010000068.1:0-1455 GCF_051861365.1 Sediminibacterium sp.
TCCAAGCATTTGTTCAATGATTAAACGAAGCTGTGCTTCAGCTTTTGGTTATATCCCAGCATCATCTTTTGCTTAACCTGCCTAGCGGCAGACAAGCGCTTCACTATGTAAATTTCTTAACCTGCCTAACGGCAGACACGCGCTTTTTTTCTAAGGCCGGGATTGATAAGGGCGAAGAGGATTGGCAAAGCCAATCCTCTTCGTTGGCTCAACCTTTAGTTATTCTGTCATTCTGAGGAGCATTAATAACCGTAGGTTATTATTTGCGACGAAGAATCTTTCTGGTCGTTTTTTTTAGTGGTAGATTGTATGGGTGATAGGGCAATTTTTGGGGTGGTTTTTTCGTTGATTATTCAATATTCTTTATTCATAATTATACATGTCTGCTTTAGTGAAATATACGGTTGCTGATTTTTCTGATCATTTGTTTTGGGATTTTGATAGAAATAAGATCAGTTTGGATCAGCCTCAGGGGCAGGTGGTTCAGCGGGTTTTGGAATATGGGCTTTTACAAGATTGGATTGTTTTAACGCATCTTTATCCATTCCAAAATATTCTACAAACTGCTATGCAGCTTCGTACCCTTGATCCTAGAGCTTTGGCTTTCTTGATCAATATTTCTGGGGCTTCAAAAGAAGATTTTAGATGTTATACGAATCGTCGAAGCTAAATGTTCTTTATCTATTAAAGTATTAATTCGATCAGTTTGTTTGTGGAATCTTTACACCATGCTTTAAGAGATTATACGAGATGATAATGTAGATTTTCTTTTTATTTCATTAGATTTTATGGAAAAAACAATTTTTGAAAAGATTTTATTGGATTTGGAGTCTGAGGGGTTTGTGATTGATAGTTATGATTTTAATAGACCTTGGGGTGGTTTTTTTGTGATTGAAGAATCACAAGCACAGCAATTTGCCAATCGGTTTTTTAATGGTCTTTCTGTGGAAGGACTGCGTATTGCAGGTAAATTGAGTCCGAAGATATTGGTGGTTAAATCTGGAGCCCGTTTGTCTTGGCAGTATCATCACCGCAGGGCGGAACGCTGGCGAGTTGTTGAGGGTAAAGTCGCTGTGATGATCAGTGATACCGATGCAGAAGGTGAAATTCATTCACTTAGTGTTGGAGATGAAATCATTTTGCGTCAGGGTGAAAGACATCGATTGATTGGATTGGATGATTGGGGTGTGGTGGCTGAATTTTGGCAGCATACGGACTGTTTGCATCCTTCGGATGAGGATGATATTGTGAGGGTGCAGGATGACTATGGAAGAGGTCAATAAATCATATTGAAACTTCAATATGATTTATTGATTTAGTTTTAAAATTGTTTTGTAGACTGTCAGTCTCCGTTTACTTTTTTGTCATGACACAAAAAAGTAACAAAAAAAGTCTAGGCTTTAGAAAAAAAGCTAAAATTTACTTCGTTACGCTACAAAAGATGAAGTTTAATTC
>NZ_JBHYCW010000069.1:0-1358 GCF_051861365.1 Sediminibacterium sp.
AATTTATTGAAGACCTATATATTTCAGAAACAAATAGGAAGATCTCAAGGCCGGGGAAAGATCGAACGGTTTTTCCAAACGTGTGTTTATTAATTATTAGGTTATACGATTGGCAGCAAGCTTATTAGCAAAAGCCGCGGGATATGGGCAAAATTGCAAAAAAAACCCTTACATACTGTTGATAAGTATATAAGGGACCTATGCGGGACAGATTTTTAGTTAGTACCCGATTTTTTAGGTTTATGTTTTTTCATGTCCATGTCCATCTTACCCATTTTCCCATCCATATCGACCATTTCTCCTTCTTTAAGCGGCTTATTGGTACCATCCTTCATCATTACGGTGCCATCTTTCATAATCATTGTTCCGTTTTTCAACGTCATATCTTCGGTCATCGTAGTCATCTCACCGCCTTTCATGACCATCATCTTCCCATCGTGCATCATAACACAATCTTTCATAGATGCATGATGCATTTTATCCATTTTCTTTTCTTTATCCTGTGCATATACAGTAACGGAAAAAAGAATTGCTACCATTAAGGCAAGTAATTTTTTCATTGTTCTCGGTGGTTAAAATTATAATGGAATACTGCTCAATAAGTATGCCTAAGTATTCTCTACTATCAAAATTTACAATAAAATGGATTTCACCAAAATCTGCCCATCGCGTTCAAAAACACAAAGTGAGGTTTTTTTATCAGCTATCAGGGCAAGCTTGGGATATTGACCCTTACCTATCGAAACGGTATTCTGCCCGTTAGCACTGCGAAATTGAATAGCCCCATCCTGTTGCCAGGCAATTGCAGCTCCTTTGCCAGTTTGCAAAATTACAGGGGTACGGCCAACTCCCAGTTTTATTTCCGGCTTTTCGGGCTCGGCTACATAGACATCCAGTTGGCGCCTCCAGACCGTGGTAACTCTCCCATTCTCATCAGCTGCCAAGTCGCCGCCATCCATAGGGCAGCCATCAATCATAAAATCACCTGTTCCAAGTTTTTGGGCTTTGCCAAAATGCTTGCCATTGTCCTTGGAACTGATCAGGTACATGTTTCGGGCTCCATCGAGCTTATTCCGGAACATAACGTGCATACTGCCGTTTTGATCAAAAGACACAGATGGCTTACAGCAGTCACAAATACCTTTCTGATCTCCCTGATAGATCAATTGATTTTTCTCCCAGGTTAATCCGCCATCTTTGGAAAGTGACCCGTATAGATTATTGTTGCCCAGCCGCGTATCCAGCCAAACAGTATATACATCGTTGCCTTTACCAGCACTTAGCCCAGAAAGAGCTTCTTTGGCGGTAGTATCCATATCATTGACCTTCACAGGGGCAGACCATTGATTATCTGAATT
>NZ_JBHYCW010000070.1:0-1217 GCF_051861365.1 Sediminibacterium sp.
ATTAAAGCAACAAGCAACAAGATTAGGTTTAGTACTGGTTCCTGATAATTTAGTTACTTAAGAGACAAAAAAGTAAATAGAGGGAAAGCCTTTTGTGACGCTGTTTTGAGGTTAATTAACCTAATATTATTCGTTTTCATTCATTCTCCCGCCAACCAAATGGTTATGACCCAACAATCTCCCCCATCAGACAAAGGCTGGACAAAAATTCAATGGATTATTTTCTATTTGTGTGTGCTTTTTTTGTTGGAGTGGGGGTGTGGGGGTTTTAGGTACTAGTCTCGCCTGAGGCGAGATGAGTTGGGTGAATCTTCATAATTAGAACCGTCATTTCGACCGATCCGCCTCGGGCGGAGAGTGGAGAAATCTCCTGACTATTGAAAATTTTTCATAGCGTGAAGAATCAGGATAGTGTCTCGCCCTAGGCGAGATGGGGAGATGTTTCGATCCGCCTAGGCGGACTCAACATGACGCTCCTGTTAGTACCGTCATTCCGACCGATCCGCCTCGGGCGGAGAGTGGAGGAATCTCCTGACTATTGGAAAATTTTCATAGGGTGGAGAATCAGGATGCTGCTAACAGTGGGGGGATGTTTCGGCTTCGCTCAACATGACGATAACTTTTTGGAGGGATGTCTCAATCCTCCCGTCTTAAACTCTTTTAAAACACATACCCCATGTCCAAATACACATCCTTCCTTCTCCAACTCCTCGCACTCCTATTTTTAAATTGGATGTTACTGGTTTTGATGCCGGTGATTGTTGATGTTTTAATGTTGGGGATGGGGGAATGGGATGCGGTGGGTGTAGTGTTTTGTTGGGGGATACAGGTGGCTTTTTTGATCGTTTCTTTTTCTCTGCGTGATTATTTGATGACATATGTCAAAGCATCCGTAAAACAGTTTCATCCATTCATGAAATACAGCTTGCTATTGGGAAAAGCCTGGGTTTTGTGTACCGGGCTGTGGTTATTGATTTCGAAAATGAATGGGTTTGGTTTTTTATGGTTGGGGGAAATGATGTTGCTATCAGTGCAGATTTATTGTTGGGTGGGGATGGCTGCGCCGACCTCAATAAGAACGTCATTCCGATCCGCCGCGGCGGACGAGGAATCTCCTGACTTAGGAAAAGTCTCAAAGAATGAAGAATCAGGATAGTGTCTCGCCTTAGAAGCTGTTTAAAAATCTGATTACTAGCAATCTGTGTGTAAAAGTGGAT
>NZ_JBHYCW010000071.1:0-778 GCF_051861365.1 Sediminibacterium sp.
GCTGCCTCCCGTAGGAGTCTGGTCCGTGTCTCAGTACCAGTGTGGGGGATCTCCCTCTCAGGACCCCTACCTATCGTAGCCTTGGTATGCCGTTACCACACCAACTAGCTAATAGGACGCATGCTCATCTTGTACCGTTGGAACTTTAATTATCAAATGATGCCATTCAATAATACTATGAGGTATTAATCCAAATTTCTCTGGGCTATCCCTCTGTACAAGGCAGATTGCATACGCGTTACGCACCCGTGCGCCGGTCTCAATGCCCGAAGACATCTACCCCTCGACTTGCATGTGTTAGGCCTGCCGCTAGCGTTCATCCTGAGCCAGGATCAAACTCTTCATCGTATATTTTTTATTTGTTTAGACAAAGTCTAGCTCGATTTTAATCGATTCTCTTACTCTCTTATTCTGTCTCGTTTTAAAACGAGACGGCTGTCAATCCAATATGTCTATGAACGTTTATTATCTTATTTTTCGCCTCTCTCTCGGTTAGCGGGTGCAAAAGTAATACTTCTTTTTTAACTGACAAGCTTTTTTTAAAATATTTTTGATTTATTTTTTTAAAACTTGTTTCTCAATTAGTCAATGAACTTCCTCTCTTGCGGGGTGCAAATATAAATATCTTTTTAAACCAATTCCAAATCTTTTTTTACCTTTTTTTTACTTTTTTCTTAACTCGCTGATTTTACAGATTATGCAACTTCAAATTTTTACAAATTAGTAATTGATTTAATCTTTAGCAACGATGGAAACAAAAATCCTTTTTGTTTCTTAT
>NZ_JBHYCW010000072.1:0-149 GCF_051861365.1 Sediminibacterium sp.
ATGTCTGTGTCTGCCTGCTTTTTCTCTTTCTCTTATGCAGTTTTCAAGGTTCTGGCTGGAATTTAACCCAGCAGTCAAAAACTATTATCAATAGTTTCAGTTGCTGTTCTTTTTCCAAATGTGGAGGTTAGCGGACTCGAACCGCTGAC
>NZ_JBHYCW010000072.1:159-704 GCF_051861365.1 Sediminibacterium sp.
GCTTGCAAAGCAGGCGCTCTACCAACTGAGCTAAACCCCCAAAAAGAACTCAAAATTTCTAGTCATGCTTCAAAAATATTTGATTTTGACTTTTGACTTTTGATTTTTGACTTCCTTCAGGTGGGCCATCCTGGACTCGAACCAGGGACCTCACCCTTATCAGGGGTGCGCTCTAACCACCTGAGCTAATAGCCCTTATCGAACCAAACCATAGTTTGAAAGCTTTACTTCAAGTCTGCGACCGACCTTGGGATAAACCGAAGTCTAGGTTTTTTGTCTAGGTCTTGATTTTTGACTTTTGACTTTTGCCTTTTGACTTGATTTGGGTCTCCCTAAAAGGAGGTGATCCAGCCACACCTTCCGGTACGGCTACCTTGTTACGACTTCACCCCAGTCATCAGTCCTACCTTAGGCATCCCCCTCCTTGCGGTTGGGGTAACGACTTCGGGCGTGACCAACTTCCATGGTGTGACGGGCGGTGTGTACAAGGCCCGGGAACGAATTCACTGCAGTATGCTGACCTGCAATTACTAGCGATTCCTCCT
>NZ_JBHYCW010000073.1:0-695 GCF_051861365.1 Sediminibacterium sp.
GTAGGAGTCGGGCCCGTGTCTCAGTGCCCGTGTGGCTGATCATGCTCTCACATCAGCTACTGATCGTCGGCTTGGTGGGCTATTACTCCGCCAACTACCTAATCAGCCGCACACCCATCTTCTAGCAGTAAACCTATAATATCTAAATGATGCCACTTAAATATCTTACGGGGTATTAATCCAAATTTCTCTGGGCTATCCCCCACTAAAAGGAAGGTTGTGTACGTGTTCCGCACCCGTTTGCCGGTCGCCGGCGTATTGCTACCCGCTGCCCCTCGACTTGCATGTATTAAGCCTGCCGCTAGCGTTCATCCTGAGCCAGGATCAAACTCTCCATTGTAAATGAGTTTTTGATCTGACTATTAATTCTCTAAAAAAATTAACGGCCAATTCTAATTAATGTTTGCGCTCGTATTTCTTACATTCCTAAAAATGTGCTGTTGCTTCCAAACTTTCAAAGATCTTTACCTCTTATCAAGGCTTTTCCCGTTTTATTGGGAGTGCAAATGTAAGGGCTTTTATTTCATCTAAACAAAATATTTCTAAAATATTTTGAAAAATTTTTAATCCCATTTCCTCATCCAATCAAATATTAATTATATCAACAACTACCTATCTATCAACACTTTATAACTAATCTTCTGTACCTCTAAGAACTTTTCCCGTTTAATTGGGAGTGCAAATGTAATAGCTTT
>NZ_JBHYCW010000074.1:0-560 GCF_051861365.1 Sediminibacterium sp.
AGTCGGGCCCGTATCTCAGTGCCCGTGTGGGGGACCAACCTCTCAGCTCCCCTATCGATCGTCGCCTTGGTGGGCCGTTACCCCGCCAACTAGCTAATCGAACGCATGCCCATCTATCACCAATAAATCTTTAACAAATATCACCATGCGGTGCCCCTGTTTTATGCGGTATTAATCCGGGTTTCCCCGGGCTATCCCCCAGTGATAGGTAGGTTGCATACGCGTTACGCACCCGTACGACAGTGACATTGCTGCCCCTTCGCCTTGCATGTATTATGCCTGCCGCTAGCGTTCATCCTGAGCCAGGATCAAACTCTCCATTGTAAATATTGTGTGATGTGACTTCCGAAAAAGTCCATCGAATGTTTCTAACGAACCTATCTTTTTGCTCTCTTCATCATGTCAAAGAACGTTGCTTCGGCTTCCCGAAACTCGCTGTGCTGATCGTTCTCAGCACCGTTGTTCCCGATTGGGAGTGCAAAAGTGCAGGGTTAATTTTTATTATGCAAGCACCAGCCGCAAATATTTTTAGATAAAATTCAGCAGAAATGCATAACCGG
>NZ_JBHYCW010000075.1:0-553 GCF_051861365.1 Sediminibacterium sp.
GAGACAGTTCGGTCTCTATCTACTGTGGGCGTTAGAAATTTGAGTGGATCTGATTCTAGTACGAGAGGACCGAATTGGACAAACCTCTGGTGTATCTGTTGTTCCGCCAGGAGCACCGCAGAGTAGCTACGTTTGGAAGGGATAAGCGCTGAAAGCATATAAGCGCGAAACCCACCACAAGATGAGATTTCTTTTAAGGATCGTGGAAGATGACCACGTTGATAGGCTATAGATGTAAAGGCAGTAATGTCATAGTCGAGTAGTACTAATAATCCGTAAGCTTATGTACGTCGCATCTTGTGTCTCGTTTTAAATAATGAGACACAAGAGCAATCTTTCAAAAAAATAAATTTTCTTTATCTCAGTATGTTAAGATATTGTGTAATGTTATCCGATAAGGATACCCTTGCAAAACCTTTTAAGGTGGTTATTGCGTCGGGGCTCACCTCTTCCCATTCCGAACAGAGAAGTTAAGACCGATTGCGCAGATGGTACTGCAGTTTGTGGGAGAGTATGTCGCCGCCTTTTTTTTGAAAACCCTATCCAATCGGAT